>NZ_CFQZWI010000146.1:0-5307 GCF_986127675.1 Holdemania sp.
ACTCTTTCCCTACACGACGCTCTTCCGATCTTCTTTGTCGTCTCTGAATTTGTCCGTGTGCTCTCGCTGATGGCGATTGTCTTCATCGCTTCGATGATGGCGATCGACGGTTTTTCTGTCATCGGCGCGATGATTTCGCTGCTCGTCGTGTCGCTGGTCATCTCCTCGTTCAGCTACGATGATCTGGCGCATTGGGACAGCTTTGCCGCGACGCTGCCGATCAGCCACAAAAAGCTGGTCGCTTCCAAATATCTGTTTCTGCTTCTGCTGGGCGTGCTGGCGATTGGGGTTAACGGGTTGTTGTCCTTGTTTTTAGTTGCGATGCAGCCGGAAGTCAGTTTTGCCGAACAATTTGTCACCGGAATTCTGATTTCAATGACGGCGTGTGTGATCGACTTCGTCTTAATCCCGATGATTTATAAATTCGGCGCGGAAAAAAGCCGAATGATGATGATGATGGTGATCGTCGTGATCTTCGGAGTCTGCTACGGCGGGGCAGCGTTGCTGGAAATGGTGAATCTCAGTACAGACTGGATCACACTGCCGGTGATGATCGGCGGAGTTGCCGCGGCGTTTCTTGGCAGCCTGTTGATTTCCTGGACCTGCTCTGTTAAAATCGTAGAAAAGAAAGAATATTAAGAACTTTGGCAGGAGGCGGTCAGAATGCAAAAAATTGATGGGCACGTGCATTTGGAACACGGACCTTTGAGTGTGGCGTATGTTGAACAATTTGTCGCGGCCGCGCAGAAAGCCGGGCTGGATTGTCTGCAAATCTTGGATCACACCCATCGCTTCCGCGAATTCCGTCCGGCCTATCAAAGCGTAATCGACGCTGATCCGCTGCAGGCGCAATGGCTGAGCGGAAAAGGAAAATTCAAAGATTCTTTAACAGAATATCTGGAGTTGGTCCGGCAGATGAAGCAGCACGTCTGGCCGCTGGAGGTTCGGTTTGGTCTGGAGGTCTGCTACACGCCGGAAAGCGAGTTGTTCTTACGGGAGATCTGCCGGGGATTGCCGCTGGATTTTCTGGTGGGCAGCGTTCATTCGATTGACGGTTTGTTGTACGATATGCCGTTTTCCCAGCCGCTGCTGTGGCAGAAATATGCGCATCAGGTGATCGTTGACCGCTATCTGGATTGTGTGCTGCAGTCTGTGCAAAGCGGATTATTCGATCAGATCGGCCATCCGGATACCGTGAAAATGGCGGCCTGGGATGTGACGATGGATCCGGCGCGAATCCGTGAGATCGCTGAGGAAGCGCAGCTGCGGGGGATCGTGCTGGAATGCAATACCGGCTGTCATTGGCGCTACGCGCATTCAGATCTTGGCTTGTCCGATACCTGGCTGGAAATTCTGGCCGAGGCAGGCAACCGTGTCATAACGGCCAGCGACGCCCATGATCCGGAAGATGTTAACCGTGATCTGGAACAGGCACGGGCCCGGCTGGTTCAGTTTGGCGTGCGCTGCGCTTAGGCTGGCTTCCATCCTGTTTTGACATGAAGTGAAATCAAGAAAACCGCTGACCAGCGGTTTTCTTGCATTGCGGATTTTCTGGATTCTGCGGCTTCCTCCGGCTGATCTGTGTAATTGAGAACCAGACTAAGAAGCAGGAGGTTTTTAAATGAATCCGAAAATTTATGAGTTTGACGCTGTCATCCGGAAGGTTGAAGGGCTGGATGGGGCGTATATTGAATTTCCCTGGGATGTGCGGACTGAATTCGGCCGCGGCCGGGCCGCGGTTTCAGCCGAGTTTGACGGTGTCCCGTACTCGGGCAGTCTGGTGCGGATGGGCACGCCCGGACACATTCTCGGCGTGCGCAAGGACATCCGCGCTCAGATCGGCAAACAACCCGGTGATTGGGTGCATGTGCGGCTGTGGGAGCGGACAGTTGAAAAAAAGCGCTGAATCCATTTAAAAAAACACAACAAAGGCACGCAAGTGTAGGCTTTGAAAAACATATCGGCGTATGGTACAATACTAGCGTTATAGAAAATGGTGGAAGTTATGAAAGTAAAAGAAATTGTCTTGCTGGCAGGGGTGCTGGCGCTGGATATGCTGACGAAGTTCTGGGTGCAGTCGACGATGACGCTCGGCCAGAGCATTCCGGTCATCCGCGGTTTTTTCAATATTACCTACGCGCAGAATACCGGTGCGGCCTGGAGTCTGCTCGAAGGGAAGATGATGTTTTTCTACATCATCACTGCCGTTGCTGTCGTTGGCTTCTCCTGGTATTTATGGAAGACGGACAAGAAAGAGACATGGACGCGGATGGCAACGGTGCTGGTGATCGGCGGCGCGCTGGGCAATCTGATCGACCGCGTGGCGTTTCACTATGTTCGGGATTTCCTTGATTTTATTATCTTCGGATATGATTTTCCGATTTTTAATGTGGCGGACATGGCGCTGTGCGTCGGCGTCGGATTGCTGATTCTGATCACGCTGATCCAGCCGGAAGGAGAGAAACACTAATGGAAACACGCATTTTGATCGTTGAGGAACAAGACCAGGGCGTGCGCCTGGATAAATACTTGAGCACAGCGATGGACGATTGTTCGCGCAGCCGCGCTCAGCAGCTGATCGACCAGGAAGCTGTGCGGATCGACGACCTGCCAGTCAAAAACAGCTATAAAGTGAAAGCCGGGGATGAGATCGAGGTCACGCTGCCGGATGAGGAAGCGCTGGAAGCGCAGCCGCAGGAAATGGCGCTGGACGTCGTGTATGAGGATCACGACGTGATCGTCATCAACAAGCCAAAGGGCTTAGTCGTCCATCCGGGACCAGGCAATCCGGATCATACGCTGGTCAACGGTCTGCTTTGGCACTGCCATGATCTTTCGGGGATCAACGGCGTGCTGCGGCCGGGGATTGTGCATCGGATCGACAAGGATACCAGCGGGCTGATCGTCGCCTGCAAGAATGACAATGCGCATCAGTCGCTGGCGCAGCAGCTGGCGGAAAAGACCGCCGGCCGGCAATATTATGCGCTGGTGCACGGCGTGATCAATCACGAATACGGAACGATCGACGCGCCGATCGGACGGGATGAAAAGGATCGTCAGAAAATGGCGGTCACGGAGAAAAACTCCCGGCCGGCCATTACGCATTTCAAGGTTGTGGAGCGGTTTGACAATTACACGTTGGTCAGCTGCCGTCTGGAAACCGGGCGCACGCATCAGATTCGCGTGCACATGAAGTATATTGGCTTTCCGATCGTCGGCGATCCGAAGTATTCGCTGCGCAAGACGCTGCCGACGCAGGGCCAGATGCTCCATGCTTACCAGCTGTCGTTTACCCATCCTTCCACCGGCGAGCGGATGACGTTTGAAGCGCCGCTGCCGCCGGAATTTGAAGCGCTGTTAACACAGCTGCGCCAGGAGAGGAGCGGGCTATGAATTGTACTGAAAAAGACGTGCAGTTGCTGCAGCTGGCGTATTACTTTATATCCGTCTGCCAATATCAGTTTATCTCTCTGCGCGAGGCGCAGGACGAGATCTGGCTGGGGAATCCCAAGCATCCGGAATACCCGGTCATCCGGCTGTCGCAAACCCGTTTGAGCACGGTGTTTTTCGATAAGACGCGGATTTTGAAGATCCATCAGTCGATCCGGAATTTATTCCGCCGAAACTGTGATCTGCTGGATATTCATATCAGCGACGAAGCGGTGCAGGATCAGGAGGAACAAATCGATCTGGTGACGATTTCGCCGCAGACGGTATCCGATCCGCAGCTGACGGCAGTCTTCCCGGGTCTGGACCACGCGGTTCAGCCGATCCAGGATCCGCAGCAGGAATACAATAAGATCACCCAGAAGCTGGCCGAGCTGCAGCGGCAGCGTGCGCAAAGTCCGCAGACAAAATCACCGCTGACGCCGCCGAAAGCGACGATGATTCTGATGGGCATCTGCCTTGTCATTTATTTGTTAAGCGTGGTGTTCTCCTGGATGTTCAGGGAATTGGGCGGCTCAGGGGAAGTGAGTGTTTCCGTCGCGATTTTGTTAGGCGGCTACTATAAAGCGTTTGTCGTCGGTGCGCATGAGTACTGGCGCTGGCTGACGAGCGCGTTCGTCCACGTCGATCTGTGGCATCTGTTGATGAACATGATGGCGCTTTACAACATGGGCATGCTTTGTGAAAAGCTGATGGGCGTGCGGAATTATCTGATCATTCTGTTCGGTTCGATTTTATTCGGCTCGGCGTTTGTCTTCTTAGGCAGCGGCAACGTTGTGGCGATGGGCATCAGCGGCGGACTGTACGGTCTGTTGGCGGCGTTTCTGGTATACGGCATACAGACGCGGATTCTGTTTCAGCCGCAGCTGCGGACGCAGTTCCTTTTGATCCTGATGATCAACCTGATGATCAGTCTGATGCCGGGCGTTTCGCTGGCCGCGCATTTCGGCGGCTTTGTCGGCGGCTTGTTGATCAGCGTCGTGCTGACTCGCAATGATTCGTGGGCGCAGCTGCGTAAGAATACGATGGTGGCGCTGTGCGTAGCGGTTGTGTTCCTCGGCCTGAAGACAGTTCAGCCGCAGGCCCGTGAGCTGGATACGATCTATCCTGGAACGGATCGGATGGTCGTGGAGATGCTGAAAGATCTGCATCTGGACTTCTACGGCGATCATTTAAGCAGGAAGATGGTCGAAACTTACGTGGGATCGTCACTTTAGGAGGAAATGAACGATGAAGCGAGAACATGTTTTAAGCTGGGACGAGTATTTCATGGGCCTGGCGCATCTGTCGGCGATGCGGTCCAAGGATCCTTCAACGCAGGTCGGCGCGGTCATCGTCGATCAGGAGCACAAGGTGGTCGGAATCGGTTATAACGGTCTGCCGATCGGCTGTTCCGACGATGAATTTCCATGGGATCGGGAAGGCGGTATGCTGGAAACGAAGTACGCATTCGTCGTTCATGCCGAATTGAACGCGATTCTCAACAGTACGCGTAATCTGCACGGCTGCACGCTGTATGTGTCACTGTTTCCCTGCAATGAGTGCGCCAAGGCGATCATCCAGAGCGGAATCCGGAAAATCGTCTATGAAGACGATAAATATGCGACGGCAGATAACGTCATCGCTTCTAAAAAGATGCTCAACGCGGCGGGCGTGGAACTGGTGCGGTTGGGGAAACGCGTGCGGTTAAACGTCGAAGTGATTTCCGACTAAACTTGAAAAACGAGAAATCTGAGGTTATAAGCGGACAAAAGAGCTTGTTGTTCGCTTTTTTTGTGTTAAGAAGAGTCTTCATTCTGTGAAAAAATGATGAAAAATGAAGAAATAGCGGGGCTTTTCGCAAAAAAGCGCAATAGGTAT
>NZ_CFQZWI010000147.1:0-5260 GCF_986127675.1 Holdemania sp.
CGTGTGCTCTTCCGATCTTAAAAATGTTTATCCAGGCTTTGTCGAGGCGCATTGCCATATCGGCCTGGATGGCTCCGGGATCGGTTTTGAGGGCGACGACTGCAATGAGATGACAGATATTCTGACGCCGCAGCTGCGCGCGATCGACGGCATCAATCCGATGGATCCGACGTTCCGTGAAGCGGCGCTGGCCGGCATCACAACCGTCTGCACCGGACCGGGCAGCGCGAATGTGCTGGGCGGTACGTTTACGGCGATCAAGACAGTCGGCAAGCGCGTCGATAAGATGATCGTCAAAAAGGAAGTCGCGATGAAATGCGCGTTTGGCGAGAACCCGAAGCGTTGTTATAAAGATAAGAATAACTATTCCCGGATGTCGACCGCGTCCAAGCTGCGCGAAATGCTTTTGAAGGCCAGAGAATACGACCGCAAGGTGCTGGCCGCGGGCAGCGATGAAAGCAAGCTGCCGGCTTACGATATGAAGCTGGAAGCGCTGCGGCCGGTGCTGCATGGCGAGCTGCCGCTGAAGGCCCACGCGCATCAGGCCAACGATATTTTCACGGCGCTGCGGATCGCGCAGGAATTCAATGTGAAGATCACGCTGGAACATGTAACGGAAGGGCATCTGATTGTCGACGAGCTGAAGGACGAACCGGTGCCGATGGCGGTCGGACCGTCGTTGACCCATGCGAGCAAATTTGAGCTGCGCAACAAAACGTTTGAAACTCCGGGAATACTGGCGAACGCCGGCTGCCAGGTTTCAATTATCACCGATTCGCCGGTAATTCCGCAGCAGTATCTGCCGCTGTGCGCCGGTCTGGCGATCAAATCCGGCATGAAGGAGTGGGATGCGTTAAAAGCGATCACAATCAACGCCGCCAAGCATATCGGCATTGAGGATCGCGTCGGTTCGCTGGAAATCGGCAAGGATGCGGACATTCTGGTCATGGAAGGCAGTTGCTTTGAGGTTTCGGCACAGCCGGAAATCGTCATCATCGACGGAAAGGTCGTGGCGTAAGACATGCGGTTAGTTCAAAATGGACTGGTTACCACGATGGCTGGCGAAGGTCCGGTCATTGCGGATATCTTAATTGATAATGGAAAAATCGCGGCGATCGGGGAACACCTAACAGTTCCGGAAGGCTGCGAGATCATCGACGCGACAGGCCTGCAGGTGTACCCTGGGTTTATCGACTGCCATTGCCACATCGGTTTGTATGAAGACGGAATCGGCTTCGAGGGCAACGACACCAACGAATCGACCGATCCGATCACGCCGCAGCTGCGCGGGATTGACGCGATCAATCCGTTCGATCCTTCGTTTAAGGAGGCGGCCGCAGCCGGCGTCACGACAATCGGCACCGGGCCGGGCAGCGCGAATGTGGTCGGCGGGACGTTTGCGGCTGTGAAGACCGTCGGCACCTGCGTCGACGAGATGATCGTCAAGGAAGCTGTCGCGATGAAGTGCGCTTTCGGCGAAAATCCGAAGCGCTGCTACCAGGGCAAAAACAACAACACCCGGATGGCGACGGCGGCGAAGCTGCGCGAGCTGTTGTTTAAAGCGAACGAATATTCAATGAAACTCAGCGAGGCCCGTCAGGATCCGAGCAAACGCCCGGCTTTCGACATGAAGCTGGACGCGATGCTGCCGGTCGTGCGCAAACAGCTGCCGCTCAAAGCGCACGCTCACCGGGCAGACGATATCTGCACGGCAATCCGGATCGCGAAGGAATTCGATTTGAAGCTGACGCTGGAACATGTGACAGAAGGTCAGTTCATCCTGCCGCAGCTGCAGGCGGCCAACGTACCGCTGGCTGTCGGGCCAAACCTGCACGCCAACAGCAAGTTTGAAATCCGCAACATGACGTTTACGACTCCGGGCGTTTTAAGCAAGGCCGGGCTGCAGGTTTCGATCGTGACGGACGCCCCGATCGTGCCGCTAAAATATCTGGCGATGTCGGCGGGACTGGCGGTTAAATCCGGGATGGATCACACCGAAGCGCTGAAAGCGATCACGATCAATCCGGCGAAGCATCTGGGCATCGCCGACCGGGTGGGTTCGTTAGAGGTCGGCAAGGACGCGGATATCGTCATCACCGACGGCGATCCGCTGGCAATGTTCACGACGGTCCGCACGGTTCTGATCAACGGCGAGATCGTTGCCTAAAACAGAATCAAGAAATCCTGACTGCTTTGATTAAAGCTTCAGGATTTTTTACATTTGAGGGAAGTGCAGGGCTTCGCGCCGGCGGAATTTTATGATATAGTGAAAAGCAGAGTTGCGGTTGAATGACCCTGTCCTAAGGACAGACGGGCAAAACCTGTGAAGCAAGGAGCGAAGTCTATGATCCGAATGTTAGCGTCTGATATTGACCATACTTTATTTTCTCATCAAACCTACGCGATTCCTGAGGTGAATCTGAAGGCGGCGGATACGCTGCGCAGTCAGGGCGTCGAACTGGTTCTCGCGACGGCGCGGATTTATGCCGGGGTGCGTAAGCTGGAAGCGCAGTTGGATATGCGGGAAAAAGGCGGAATGATCATTGCCTCCGCCGGGGCGGAGCTGATCGACTGCCGCCGCGGTATCCGCACGGTGCTGCACAGCTTAACCCTCGAGCAAATAAAAACGCTGAAGCAGTTTTCCGACGCGCATCCAGGCGTGACGCTGGCGGTGCAGCAGGAAGATCTGATGGTCGCCGACGGCTACGATGCTTCATTAGACAGCGACCGCACTGTCGTCGGAATTGATTTTCTCGTCGTCGGTTCCGATTTCTTTTCCTACATGACAAAACCGGCGTGTATGGCGGGATTGACCGGCGATCCGCAGCAGCTGGATGACATTGAATTCCAGGCCCGCGCCGTCCTGAAGGATGTGACCCTGACGCGCTCCGGCCCGGGGTTTCTCGACGTTACACCGCAAGGCGTGCACAAGGCGCTGGCGCTGAAGCAGCTGTGCGGTCGTCACGGTATTCCGCTGCAGGCGCTGGCGGCGATCGGCGATGGCAACAACGATCGGGAAATGTTGGCGGAAGCCGGCTTGTCGTTTGCGCCGTCCAATGCCGTGGAGGCGGTTAAAAAACAGGTCGATCACGTATTGGGGAGCTGCGAGGAAGGCGCGTTCGCTCAGGCCGTGGCGATGATTTTAGAACGGAACGAAAAGGAGCGCGCGCATGGAACGGTATAGTGCGATCAAACAACTGGCCGTGACCAGCGCGGAACTGATCGAACAGGTTCAGTTTGACGATCACCAGGGCAAACCGGAGAAAATCGAACCGCTGCTGGCGCAGATCATCACGCTGGCGCTGGCGGCGTCCGCCGACCCGGAAGCCTTAAAAACAAGCTTGTTTCAGAAAGAAAAGACGGAAAAAGGAGAAAAATAGGAAAAAATCTCCTTTTTTTCGTATTTGAGGCAGGCAAAATCGAATTTTCAGCGAATATTGTAAGTGAGCGGTCTGACTGAACCGGTCATGTTTCTCATAGGCTGATACCAGAGGTGAAGCCAAATGAAAAAAAGTTCGATTGTAACCATGATGGCCGTCTTGTTGTCGCTGGGCTTCTGCGTTCTGTATTTCGGATTGTTTGCGCGGATCAGTGAAACAAGCTCGGCGCCCGAGGATTCGCTGGAGGTCACCGTCACGCCCGGCACGCAGCCGGAATCGGCGGCGCCGGTGATTTCCGACGATCAGGGATCATCGTCGCTGAGCTGGATTCAGGCCGGGGTGTTCGCGCAGGAAAGCTCCGTGCGTGAGCTGACAGCGTTTTTAGAACAGGACGGATTTACGCCCGTGACCTATACGCGCGGTGAATACCAGATCGTCGCCGTCGGCGTCAGTCTCGATCCGGAAGTCACCCGCCAGTGCCGCCAGCGGATGATCGATCTGGATTACGAATGGATGGAACGCGCCTGTTCGCTCAACGAAACTCAACGGCAGCAGCTAAGCCAAGGTCAGACCGCATCGGTATTGGAGGGATGTACATCACAACCGTAAGAGAAATGCCCTGTGAGGAACGGCCGCGCGAAAAAGCGCTGCAGCAGGGAATTGAACACTGTTCCAACAAGGAAATTCTGGCGCTGATTTTACGCAGCGGCGTGCCGGGAGCGTCCAGTCTGATGATCGCCGACCAGCTGCTTCAGCGCAGTCAGGGCGTCAGCGGTCTGTCCCGGCTGACGCTCAAAGAGCTGACGCAGATCAAAGGCATCAGCCAGGTCCGCGGTCTGGAGATTTTAGCGTGTTTTGAGCTGGCGCGGCGGATCAGCGAGGAACAAACCCGCGATATCGACGTCGTTTCCAATCCGGAGGCGCTGATGGCCTGGCTGGGACGGGAAATCGGCGGCAAGCAGCAGGAGCACTTTTTAGCGATCTATCTCGACGCGAAAAACCACATTTTAGAGCACCGGCTGTTGTTCAAAGGTACGCTGGACGCCAGCATCGTCCATCCCCGCGAGGTGTTTAAGGAAGCGCTGCTGGCCTCGGCCTGCCGTGTGTTGGTTGTACACAATCACCCGTCGCAGGATCTGACCCCAAGCATGGCCGACCGGATCATTACCCAGCGCTTAAAAGAAACCGGCGAGCTGATCGGAATCGAGCTGCTGGATCATTTAATCGTCGGAACCACGCAGTATTTCAGCTTCCGCGCCCATGGATTATTAGATTGAAGTTCGGGGGCAATCACCGTATAATAGACGCAGGTGATAAAATGAAACTGAATCGTTTTCAAAAAATACTGCTTTGGCTGATTGGCATTTCGCTGTCCTTGTCGTTAATTTTAAACGTCGTCAGCGTAACGACCCCGTTCAGTGAAATCAGCCGGCAGGGGTATAACGTCTTTTCCATGCTTAAATATTCGTTGATTGATTATCCGGTCACGACGGTGACGGATTTCTTTACCTCATTCTCACGGCTGTGGCAGGTCCGTCAGGAAAACGACCTGCTTCGCACCCAGGTCGATCAGATCTCTTCGCTGCAGGGGCAGCTGGCGGAAGCCGAGCGGCAGATCGAGGAGCTGAAACAGATCGCGGACTTGAAAACGATCGTTTCGGATTACGATCTGATTCCCTCGACCGTGCTTTCGCGCACTCAGGAAGCCTGGAACAACCTGTTGACGATCGACGTCGGCAGCGCCGACGGGGTCGGGCTAAACTATGCCGTGATCACGCCGAAGGGATTGGTCGGCAAGGTAACGAAGGTTAACGAACACACTTCGACGGTGAAGCTGATCACTGCGGAAGACGGTCTGAATAAGGTGTCTGTAAAGATTG
>NZ_CFQZWI010000148.1:0-5191 GCF_986127675.1 Holdemania sp.
GATCGCGCATGGCTGAGAATATCAATACGGTCAATCACCGCTGGATCCGGGAAACATTCGAGCATGTCAACCTGGCCGTCGACGCCACCTGCGGCGGAGGCAACGACACCGTTTTCCTCGCCGGTCTGGCCGACAATGTGCTGGCGCTGGACATCCAGCTCGAAGCGGTGAGGAAAACGCAGAAAAAAACCGCCGGCTTCGCCAACGTGACGGTCATTCAGGCCGATCATGCCGAACTGGCGCGTTGGCTGACGCAGCCGGCCCAGATCATTGTCTTTAACCTGGGGTATCTCCCCTATTCTTCCAGCCCGCTGATCACGACGCCTAAAACAACCCTGCCGGCACTGGACGCCGCCATATCGCATCTGACGCCGGATGGCTTGTTGGCGCTGGCCTGTTACCGCGGCCATGCGGGCGGCATGGAAGAATGGCAGGCCGTCGTCGGCTGGATCGAGCAACTAGGCTCAGCCTGGAGCGTACGGTCCTATACCGACGGCCGGCCGGCAGCGCCGATTCTGTACCACCTGTGCCGGAGCTGACCGTCAGAAAAAGCATGAAATAAGAAACGCAAACAGATAAACTGATCTTTCAAAAAGAATCCCCATCTGAGGATTCTTTTTCTTAAGGGATCTGACGACGGCGCACCGCTTCCTGCCAGGCGCAGAAATCCCGCCGGGCGATCAACAGTCCGATGCCCTGGTTATTTTCCGGATTCAGCCGCCGTTCCACTTCTTCCGGACACAGCCACACCGGCTCCGCCATCATCCGCCGCTCCCTGGCCGACAACGCGCGGGGATGCAATCCCGGTTCACAATGCGCGACGAAGAACGTGCTGTGATTGCGCCGCTGCAGCCGATGATATTCGTCTTCTATCCAGCCCAGTTCAATCCAATCCGTCAGCACCGCGCCCAATTCCTCCCGCGCTTCCCGGATCGCAGCCTGACTCGCACTCTCCCCGGCCTCAATCCCGCCGCCGCAGCTTTCCAGATGATCGCGCAGGCCGAATTCATCTTGTCCCAACACATGAATCATCCCGATCCGCCCCTGCGGATTGATCACAAATACGCGAGCGGTTTTCCGCAGCGTGAGAATCGGCTGATCGGGATCTACGGTATCTTCAAAAATACCTAAGCATGCCATAAGCTTTCCTCCTTCTCCCATCTAAGACAAATGAAAATGTTCATCCAAACAACCTTGTTTTTCTCGATGAAATCTGAGAACCTCAGCGCCGGACATAACAGACTTGCGATTCAAAAAACCAGAAGAAATCAAAAAAAGAACATCCGAAGATGTCCTCTTATCAGAATTGATTCTATCTCTTGGGGGGGATCTATTATTGTTTGAATGGGTGGGGGAAAAACAATAACAGATGAATCAATCCAGGTCCTATGACCTGATAGAATATTACTGAATTTATGGTTTCTTGTCAATACAAATTCTAAAAAAAGGCTTAACTAAACGGTTTTTGTAGACACTTTACGGAATTTGTCTAATTTTATTTCTGGCATTGGCGAACAAATGTTTCAAAGATCGCACGGTGGCCTGGATCCGCAGTTAAGCGTTCCGGATGCCACTGCACGGCCAGAATTTTGTCCTTTTCTATCGCTTCCGCCAGTCCGTCCTCGCTCCAGGAAGAAACGACGAAGCCGTCGGCAACTCTGTCGATGTTTTGATGATGAAAGCTGTTGACCGCATGCCGCGGACCGAACAGTTCATACAGCAGCGTCCCCTCCACAAAGGTATTGTCATGAAACGGTGCGTCCATCGCCGGCTTCGGCTCGGCTTTGTGCTGTTGGTGTCCGGCAGGGCGCATGGCCGGATACTGGGTGTTGAGATCCTGAATCAGCGTGCCGCCGAACACCACGTTGATGCTTTGGATGCCCCGGCAGATGCCTAAGATTGGTTTTCCTTTCGCCGCGAAGCGCCGGATCAGCTCAAGATCCAGCGTGTCCATGCGCGGATCGGTAAGCTCGACGGATGGATGAGCGCTCTGATGGAATAACGCCGGATCCAGATCCTCGCCGCCGGTCACTAACAATCCGTCGAAACGTTCGGCAATCGCTTCATAATCCTCGTCGCTGCCGTAATTCACAAGCACCGGAATGCCGCCGCCCAGCGCAACCGCGTCAAAGTACGTCTGATTATCAAAAATCCGGTTCTGTCCCTGGAATTCGCCGATGCGGGCAGTTAGGGCAATCATGGGTTTCTTCATTCTCTTTCCTCATTTCTATGTTCCTGTTTCATTATAATCAAAGTTTTTAAGAAAATCACACATTTTAACACAATTTCGACATATTTCGCCTATACTTCTCTGGTATATTATAGTCAGCAAGAGCGAGAAGACCTCTTGCCTGTACGATAACCTCTTCTCCTACGAACTAACATAATATCCCCTTTAAAAAAATTATCGTACAGAAACATTCTATCCCCTTATAAACAAGGAAAAAGGCCCTTTGGAACGGAGGCCTTTTTTCTTGGCTTCATCCGTCGCTGCGCGCCCAGCGCAATAACAGCCATGCGACCATGACTAATGAAATCACCGTGCCCCAGCGCTCGATATCGACGACATAGCCCAGTGTCCGAATACACCAGCCGACAAGCACGCTCCGCAATAACCGCGCCGTACCATCGCTTAGCAGAAATGGGATCAGGGCCATCTGCGTCATGCCGGCCAGATAGGCCAGCAGGAAATCCGGAATCGGGGTGACGCCGCCGATAAACACCGCCAGCACGCCGTAGCGATCCATCAGCTGCCTGCCTGATGCGATCTCCTGCTCGCTGGCAAATTTGCGCAGCACGGCCTGCTGGGCCCGCCTTGCGATCTGATAGCCGATCCAGCCGCCGATTGCCGTGCCGAGGGCCCCTTCCATCGCGTACAGCAGCCAGCCGTCCTGATTTTTAAGAATCAGCGGAATCAGCACCACCTCCAGCGACGGCAGCGGCAGAAACGCCTTAAGACAGGCGTAGAGAACCAGCCCGCCTTGTTGAATTGCTTCCAGCGTGCCGATAGGCATCCTCCTCCTTAGTCCATGAGTTCCCTCAGGTCTTCAATTATATGATCCGGAGCGAAGGAATATGCCGCAGCCGCCTGCCGGTCATGCACGCCTGTCGTCACTAAAATCGTTTCAATTCCCGCCTGAACGCCGCACAGAATATCCGTTTCCATGTTATCGCCGACAATCACCACCTCATCTTTGCCCAAGCCCAGATAGGCCAGTGCGCCTTCAATGATCGCGGCATGCGGTTTGCCTATCTTGACCGCCTCGCGCGAGCTGGCATATTCCATCAGCGCCACCGTCGATCCGTTGCCGCAGTTGGCTCCCGCTTCGCTGAGCAAGATCCGATCGTTGTTGGTACCGACCAGAATCGCCCCGGCCAGCACCTGCCGCAGCGCCAGTGAATACTTCTCCCAGGTTCCTTCCTTATCCAGGCCGATAAACACCAGATCAGCCTGGTCGTTCACCAGCTCATAGCCATTGTTCAGCAGCGCTTCGCGCAGCCCTTCATCCCCGACCATGTACGCCCGCTTCTTGTCGGGAAACCGCCGGATCATCGTATCGCTCGCCGCCATCGCCGAGGTGTAGAAGTGCTTCGGCTCAATTCCCCGGTAACCAATCTTCAGCATGTGATCCGCAGCCTGGCGCGGCGTGCGTCCGGAATTATTCGTTAGAAACAAGAACGGCAGCTGTTCCTTCAAGCAGTAATCAATAAAGACCTTCGCGCCCTCGATGATCGCCGTTCCGCGGTACATCGTGCCGTCCAGATCCAACAGGTAGCATTTTTTTGTCATCGTCTTTGGCTCCTTTTCTTTACCCTGCGATAGCGTAACACAAAGCCAAATCGCTTTCAAGTAAAAGAAAAGCCGGTCATTCACCGGCAAATCGAATTCTGGGATTTTTTTTGAAGTGGTCCGCGGGCTTTTTTAAACATCAAAATCAAAACGATCGCAGGCGCCGCAAATCCGGCGACGACAAGCAGCGCCGGATCGCATCCGATCGCCTCGGACAGCCAGCTGCAAAACACGGGCATGATCAATAACGACAAGCCCATATACACGCTCATCGCCGCCATCTGACCGCTGGATTTGAGCTTTTCCGAAATGATTTCGTCAATCATCAGCTTGGAGCTGATAATGATGATCGGAAACGTGACCATCTGGAAGACCGCCGCGGCGATCATCCACCACGGATTCTGAATCAGGCTGTAAACGACAAAGCGCACGCCGAACAGAACGGAAGCCCCCAGCATCAGGTTGGCTGGATCGTATTTCTTCATCAGCTTGTCCCCGACTAACAGAATCGGAATTTCCATCAGCGACTGCAGGCCCCACTTCGCTCCGACATGAAAGCTGGTTCCCCCGATCGCCATCACCTTGTCGACGACGATATACATGTCCGCCGTCCCCATCCCAAACAGGACGAGCAGAATCAGCACCAACAGGATATAGGCTTTATTTTTTACCAGTTCCTTTAAGTCCGCTACCTTGACGACCTTGCCGCTGGCGCGCTGAGCATCCTGTTGCTTCCACGCGAAGTACAGCGTCGCGCAGCTGGTCAGAAACACGAGCACGGCGATGACTGGGAAATCCAGCCAGTTTAATAAAATCGCCGCAGTCCAGCTGCCGATCGCCCAGCCAAACGCACCCCAGGCATGGATCCGGCTGTAAACCGGCTTGGTCTCATCAATCTGCAGCACCCATGTATCTTCTAATCCCTGCCACGTCCGGGCAATGCCGCCGGTCAGCGAGATCATCGCCAACAGGTACCAGAACTGCGGCCAGCGGAAGCCGAACAGCACGACGTCGCCGATGAAAAAGACGCCGAAGCTGATCAGGAAAAACCAGCGGCAGCCCTTGAATTTATCCGACAGATAGCCGAACAAAAACTGCGTGATGAGCGTCGAGATCGCCATTCCGGACAAAATAATCCCCTTCTGCGTGCCTTCAAAGCCCATCGAGACCAGATAGGGAATCGTCTGGGTCGTACCGATCGCGCCGGCCGCATACGAAAACAGAAACAGCCCGTTAAAACGGACGGCAGTTGATTTTTTCTTCATAGTCCACCTCGCAGTTAGTGTTCCCTGCCGGAGCGTCCGTCATTCATTACCGGTCTGTGAATTCCGCAGATTTCGCGATTCTTTTTGGCTCTTTCAAAAATAGTGTTGGTGAGAGAAAAACCGAAACAAGAAAGAC
>NZ_CFQZWI010000149.1:0-4956 GCF_986127675.1 Holdemania sp.
AGACGTGTGCTCTTCCGATCTCCGCGCGACTTGATCCGGACGATCTTGCTGACGGAACGCCCGCCGGCGACGATCGTGACGAAGATGCCGGTCGGCAGCACGATGCTGCTGGCCTCCTGAGCGCCGTAATTCAGGCAGATCCGGCAGATCGTGTCCTCGACGCGGTAAATCTCTGCGCCGCTTTCCAACAACAGCTGGCCGGCGTAGGCTGCACTTTGCAGCAGCTGATCAAAATCGTGGGTCATTTTCTGAATCCCACGCTTTCTCCATCGCGAAGGATCTGTTCACCAACACGCAGCCCGTCGATCGCGGCCGACACGATTCCGCCGGCATAGCCCGCGCCTTCGCCCGCCGGGTACAGACCCGGGGTGGTTAAGCTCTGAAATTGTTCGTTCCTTAGGATCCGTACCGGCGAGGAAGACCGGGTTTCGACACCTGTCATCAGCGCGTCGGTTTCGATAAACCCGGGAATTTTCTGATCAAAATAACGCAGCGCTTCCGTCAATGCTCTATTGATGGAGGGGGAAAACAGCGGATGCAGATCCGTCATCGTCACCCCGCGGCTGTAGCTGGGAATCACAATCCCGTAATCGTGGGAAGGCTGGGCGGCCAGGTAGTCCGCGATCCGCTGGCACGGCGCTTTGCCGCAGCGGCCGCCCAAAATCCACGCCCGGTGTTCAAGTTCCTGCTGATAATGCATGCCATCCAGCACGCCCTCGCCGAAATCGCTGCGGCGCACCTGGACTAACAGAGCACTGTTGGCATTGGCCTGATCGCGGGCGTATTCGCTCATTCCGTTGGTCACGATCGCTTCGTCCTCGCTGGCGCTGGCGACGACCATGCCGCCGGGACACATGCAGAACGAATAAACGCCGCGGCCTTCCCGCGTCTGACAGGTCAGCCGGTATTCCGCGCTTTTTAAACGCGGATGGCCGGAGGCTTCCTTATATTGATTCTGATCGATCAGTTTTTGCGGATGCTCGACACGCACGCCGACCGCAAAGTCCTTGGCTTCCATCGCGATCCCGGCTTCGTGCAGCATCGTAAACGTATCGCGCGCACTGTGGCCCAGCGCCAGCACCAGCTGGCGGCAGGCGATCCGCTGATCCCCGGCCGCAATCGCGCAGACTCCGTTTTCATCCGTGAACAGCGCGGTCATCGGTGTGTTGAAGCGGACCTCGCCGCCCAGCCGCTGGATTTTCAGCCGGATGTTTTTGACGATCTGCCGCAGCCGGTCGGTGCCGATATGCGGATGCGCCTGATAGCCGATCTCCGGATCCGCGCCCGCTTCAATCAGCTCGTCCATCACTTTGACAATCCGCACATCTTTGACGCGCGTCGTCAGCTTGCCGTCGGAAAAAGTACCCGCGCCGCCTTCGCCGAACTGCACATTGCTTTGCGGATTCAGCGGCCCGCCTTGCCAATAGGTTTCGACGTCCTTCACACGCTGATCGACGTCTGCGCCGCGCTCCAGCACAATCGGCCGCAGTCCCGCCTCGGCTAACAACAGCGCCGCGAACATGCCGCACGGGCCGAAGCCGACGACAACCGGCCGCGGGCCGTCAAAGGAAACCGGCTTGGGCGGCTGATAGCGATAAGGTTCAGCCGCGCTGACATGGGTCAGTTTCTTTTTGAGGATCTGAGCTTCGCCCGGCGTTTCAACCAGGACGGTATAGACAAACCGCAGCGGTTTCTTGCGCGCGTCCAGCGATTCCTTCACGATTTTCCAGGATGTCAGACGGCCCGGACGCAGCCGCAGTTTCTTCATAATCAGGGATTCCAGGCTTTGCGGATTTTCATCCAGCGAAAGCTGTAAATTGGATATTTGCAGCATGGTTGATCAACTCCTGTCCTCCATTATAACAAATCTTATGACAGTGTGCGCTCTTTGCTTGACGAATTTTACAAGATCGTTACAATGAATGAGAGAGAATCACGAAAGGAGTCTTCCGTATGAATCAAGCGACACAATTCCGCCGGGATCTGCATCAGATTCCGGAAACCAGCTTCACAGAATTTAAAACCAGGGAGTATGTTGTTTCCGTCTTAAAAACACTGCATTGCGAGCTCATCGAGCTGTTGGAAACGGGCGTAGCCGCCTACTTTGACGCCGGCCGGCCGGCAACGCTGGCGTATCGCGCCGATATGGACGCGCTGCCGATCCAGGAAGAAACGGGGCTGGAATTCGCCTCGCGCCATCCGAGGAAAATGCACGCCTGCGGCCACGACGGCCACATGGCGATGCTGCTGGGATTTGCCCAGGAGCTGGATCAGCTTGACCGCAGCGGTTGGAAAAACAACATTCTGTTAATCTTCCAGCCCTCGGAGGAAACGGTCGGGGGCGCCAAGCCGATCTGCGATACCGGGATTTTTGAAAAGTACAACGTCAAGGCGATCTTCGGCACGCATTTGTGGCCGTTTATCCCTGCCGGGACCGTAGCCAGCCGGCCGGAGGAGATGATGGCGCACGCCAGCGAGGTCACGGTGACGGTCAAGGGCAAGAGCACCCATTGCGCCAAACCGGATGAGGGCATCGACGCGCTGGCGATCGGCGCGGAGCTGTTATGCCGCCTGTACGCGATGGAAAAGAAAATTGCTCCGAACCAATACCGGATTTTAAAGTTCGGAAATTTCCACGCCGGCACGGTGCGCAACATCCTGCCGGAAACCGCGGTGCTGGAAGGCTCCTACCGGTCGTTTCAGGACGCCACGTTCGACTGGATGATCGATCAGACGAAGGCGATCATGCAACAGCTGGAACAGGAAACTGGCTGCCAGATCGTGTTTGATTATACGGAAGGCTATCCGGCCGTGATCAACGACACCCCGCTGTTTGCGAAGGCGCAGGCGCTTCTGCCGCAGCTGCAGGTGATGGACAAGCCGGAAATGATCGCGGAGGATTTCGCGTTCTATCAGCGGAAAATCCCGGGCGTGTTCTTCTTCTTGGGCACAGGCACGGGCATCGCGCTGCATAACTGCCATTTCAATTTTGACGAACAGGTGCTGCAGGAAGGGATTAAGACCGACCTGGCGCTGATGAACATTGATCTGTAAACATAGGAAACGCTAGGAAGGCTGGGGTGTGACTCAGCCTTTTTTAGGTATGGCGGGCATTGAAATGTTTTCCGCCATCTCAAAAGACCGGCATAAAGGTTAAAAAAGGCAGCGGACTTTCCGGGTAAACGGGAAGAAGCAGCCATACTAAAGAGGAAGAATAATGAATCGGAAAAGAGGGGTGTTATGAAAAAAATTGCGGTGATCACCGGTGCAGACAGCGGTTTGGGTCGGGAATATACGCGGCTGATCCTGGAAGAATCAAATGTGGATGAAATCTGGGCGCTGGCCAAAACACCGGCCCGGCTGCAGCGGCTGGTTCAGGATTTCGGCGCCCGGATCGTTCCGGTCGAAATTGATCTGATGCAGCTGGACGCTTTGGTGGATTTTCATCGTCGTTTAAGTCTGGAAAAACCAGAGATCCGCTGGCTGATCAACAACGCGGGGATCGGCAAGTTCGGTCCGTTTGAAAAGCTGGAAGCGTTGGAAGCGGCGCGGATCGTCGATCTCAACTGCCGCGCGGTCGTGGAAATGACATGGAACTGCCTGCCCTATATGCCCCCGGGCAGCCGGATTGTCAACACGGCTTCCCAAGCCGCCTTTCAGCCGCTGCCGTATTTCAGTGTCTATGCGGCAAGCAAGGCGTTTATCGACCGGTTTTCACTGGCGTTAGCCGTCGAGCTGAAGCCGCGGGGGATCACGGTGACCTCGGTCTGTCCCTGCTGGATGAGAACCCCGCTGCTCAATAAGGCGCAAACCACGGCCAGACCCGACGTTGTGCGGATGTTTCCGATCACGGATCCGGCCCCGGTCGCCCGGGCGGCAATTTCTGACAGTCAGAAAGGCAGACGCCGCTCCGTTTATGGAACGCTGACGCGGCTCGCTATTTTGGGGGCGAAGCTGCTTCCAACCGGAATCACAATGGCCGTGTGGCTGATGCAGCAGGGACTTAACGGCATGCATGTCTGGCATTGTCCGCACACCTCTAAGCCCGGGGAGGCAGAAACACATTACGAAATGTTGAAACTGCTGGAAACTTCAATTCAGGCCAGTCATGCCGGTATGCCGCGGTGAAAGATTGTCATTCATTTTCAGAAAAATTTCATTTCCTGCTTGACAAGTTTCCGCTTCAGATTTATCATACAGTCATTGATATAACAGCGATGAAAAGAAAAAGTAAACCTGAACTGCTTATCCAGAGAGTTCCCGGTTGGTGCAAGGGAATATGAGAAGCAGGTTGAACACATCTTGGAGCAATTCAC
Organism: Holdemania sp.; assembly: GCF_986127675.1. NCBI lineage: Bacteria > Bacillati > Bacillota > Erysipelotrichia > Erysipelotrichales > Erysipelotrichaceae > Holdemania > Holdemania sp. The sequence goes on from NZ_CFQZWI010000149.1 coordinate 4,317, forward strand.
CGAACGAGGAATCAAGTAGGCTGGATCGGAACCTGTACCCGTTATCGTACTAGAGTATAGAAGTTTTGTACTCGAAGAGGCTGGACTCCGCGAGGAATCTGGTAAATTAAGGTGGAACCACGAAGGGAAAAACGACCCTCTCGTCCTTAGCTGCAGGACGGGAGGGTTTTTGTTTTAGCGGCGCGGGCTGAAACGCATCCTGTTCGGGATTCAATTTCATTTCATGCTATATCAAAAAAGAAAAAAGGAGAAATGAAAATGAAAATCGGAAAATTGGGAATGGGTTTGATCGGATTGGCGCTGGTGGCGATGACGGGATGTCAGAGCGCCGCCAAGCCGCAGGGGGACAGCTGGAGCGCAATCGAAGACAGGGGGAAGCTGGTCGTCGGGATTGACGATACGTTTGCACCGATGGGCTTCCGCGATGAAAACAACGAGCTGGCCGGTTATGATATCGAGATGGCCAAGGCCGTTTCAGAAAAGCTGGGAATTGCCTTTGAATTTCAGACGATCGACTGGTCGATGAAGGAATCCGAATTGAATGCCGGCAACATCGACTTAATCTGGAATGGTTATTCAATTACGGACACGCGGAAGCAGCAGGTGGCGTTCTCCGAGCCTTATCTGGAAAACCGCCAGC
>NZ_CFQZWI010000150.1:0-4914 GCF_986127675.1 Holdemania sp.
GTGTGCTCTTCCGATCTGGTCAGAGCGGAATTAAAAATTAATTTAATTCGTTGATTTTTATCAGCGACGCTGAAAAGTACTCTTTTAAAGGAGTATTTTTCTTTGTTTCTTAAAAACAACAGTGTTCCTATAATAAAAGTATCTCATGAAAGCGCTTAAATTGAGAGGTGGGAGGAGAAGAGAATGATCACTCTATTTCGAATCGACGAACGTCTGATTCATGGCCAGATTGCGATTAAATGGTCTAAGCATTACAACATCAATCGGATTGTGGTCGCCAATAATCAGGCTGCGTCAAGTCCGCTGATTCAGAATACGCTGCGAATGGCTGCCCCCGATCAGGTGAAAACCGCTATTTTGCCGATTGGCAAGGCGATTGCTTTACTGAAGGATCCCCGCTGTGCGGAGTTAAGAATTCTGGTTTTAGTGGATTGCCCGCATGATGCCCGGCTGATCGTCAGCGAGCTGCAGGACATTGAAATGATCAATGTCGGAAACTATGGCAGGATTGGAAAAGAAGAAGTACTTCGTTCCCGCAGACGATATTCTAAGAATATTTATTGCAACGAACAGGAAGCCTCGGATTTTCTATCTTTGATCGAAACCGGCATTCCTTGTATCTATCAAACAGTACCGGAGGAAGCACCGGTAAATGTTGCGCAGTGGTTTACGCATAAAGGGGGAATTTAAAATGCTGCAAAGTGCGTTAATCTGTACCTTCGTCTTCTGGCTGGCAGGGGCTATGGACTTTACCTGCTTTAGCTGGGCTTTATTTACACGGCCGCTAATCTGCGGGCCGATCACCGGATTGCTTTTAGGCGATCTGAGGACTGGAATCATCATGGGCGGCGCGATTGAAGGCATCTACATGGGCGTCAGCAATATCGGCGGCTCCACGCCGGCAGATCCATGTCCGGCAACCATCATCGCCGTCGCTTACTCCATTCTGACCGGCAGCGATATTGCCACCGGCGTTATGCTTTCACTGCCGATCGGTACACTTATGCAATCCTTTACGAATATCTTAACGCCATTCTATGCTTCATTATCCGTTTACTGGGAGAAATTAGCGGCTTCGGGAAATACGAAAAAAATGGGGCGGCAGGTTGTCTTGTTTGATTTATTCCTGCAGCGGATTGCCCAGATGCTTGTTCTGTTTCTCAGCATCGCTTATGGAATCGAAGGAATCCAAACTGTTTTTAATTCTCTGCCAGGCTGGGTGCTGAACGGATTTAATGCGGCCAGTGGAATGATGACAGCGGTTGGCTTTGCAATTTTGATGACAATGATCTGGTCGAAGGAAGTCGGCGGATTCTTCTTTGTTGGATTTGTTCTGGCCAAGTATCTGGGGCTGGGTACACTTCCGATCGCGATTTTATTGGCGGTCGTAGCGCTGTGTGTCTTCTTTAACGAGAAGCGATTTATTGAAATCTCAGCCGTTTCTAAAAACGTCAAAGAGAGTCAAGAGGAGGATTTTTTCTAAATGGCGAAAAATCAGATAACATCGGCGGAAAAGAAGATTTTAAATTCTATGTATTGGCGGTCAGGATGTTGCTTTGCGACGTTTAATATGGTAAAGATGGAAGGCAATGCTTTTACCCTGACCATGGCTCCGGCGATCAATGAAATTTTTAAAGATGACGAGGAGGAACGCTGCCGGACACTGTTGAGGCATAATAATTTCTTCAATACACATGCGGTTTTCCTGCCCTTTATCGCGGGACTGTGCTTTGCGATGGAAAAAGAAAGAAAAGAAAAAGGGACGGTGGACGCTGATACCATAGAAAGTATAAAAGTTGCGTTAATGGGACCGGCAGCGGGGATCGGCGACGCCTTCTTCTTCAACTGCGTCCGCGTGATCGCCGCAGGGATTGGAATTGGTCTGGCGGCGCAGGGAAATCTGCTCGGATCGATCATTTTCGCGATCATTTATGGCGGTTCCCAGATGCTGCTGCGCTGGTATTTCCTGCATATTGGGTTTCATGCAGGTACGGATTTTATCAATACAGTATTTGAAACCGGATTGATCAAGGCGGTTACGAAGGCAGCTTCCATTTTAGGTGTGGGCATGGTCGGCGCTATGGCGGCTCAAATGGTAAATGTTCCGCTGGCCTGGACGATTCAGATCGGGGAAGCCGCGGTTGTGGTCAACGACGTGATCAATTCAATCATGCCGGGTTTCCTGTCCATCGTTTTGCTCTTTGTTCTGATGAACCTGATTCGAAAAGGCAAACGACCGGCGATGTTGATTTTCAGCATTATGGTTATTTCTCTGATTCTGGCATTCCTGGGTATTTTCTGATATGCTGCGGCAGATCGTCTGCCTGATCCTTGCCATCCCTTTTGCCGCGCTCGGTTCGTCGCTTATATTGAAAGCCGGGATCGGAGTTGGCGCCTGGGATGCGCTGAGCAAGTGTGCGGCGCAGCTGTGCGGAATCAAGATCGGTACACTCGGAATGATGACGAACAGTCTCTGCGTCATAGGACAAATCCTGTTGTTAAGAAAAGCGTTCAAGCCGCTGCAGCTGCTTCAGTTTGGAATGGCCTTTCTGCTCGGCAGTCTGGTCAACTTCTTCTATTATGACATCCTTAGCCAGCTGGCCGTTCCAACCTATGGTCTTTCGATCATATTCCTGCTTGTCGGCAATGGGATCAATGCCGCGGCAGTGGCCCTGATCCTCAGCCTGAATATTGTGACCTTTCCAGTCGGCGGCCTGGTTCTGGCCGTTTCGCAGGTGACAAACCATGCGTATGGGAAATGCCGACAGAGCTTGGATGGAATCTGCATCTTGATGATTCTGATTCTTGTTTTCGGATTTCAAGGGGAAATGACGCTGCGGGAAGGCACGATTGTCAGTATGCTTATGTTTGGTCCGCTGGTGGATCGGTTCATGGCTTTATTTCACACGTATTTAAAGAAGGGAGCAAGAATTTGATTATTGTTCATGGTAAAGTTTTTATTGACGGCCAGTTTCATGAAACTGACTTGAGAATCACCGGAAAGAAAATTTCAGAAATAGCTCCGCGGCTGCAGGATGAAGAAAAGATTGATGTGCAAGGGGCTCTGATTTTTCCAGGGTTTATCGACACGCATATTCATGGAGCGGAGCAGGTTAATTGCGGGGAAAGCGCAGCGGCAATGCGAAAAATCTGTGCGGCATTGCCCCGATACGGAGTAACAAGCTTTACGCCGACGCCGATCGCCGACGATATTGAAACATCGCAAAAGGCGGTTCAGGTAATCAGGGAAGCAAAGGGTTCTTTGGGAAGCGATATCTTAGGGATCTTTTTATACACCGGTTATAAAAACCGATCGATTTCGTATTACGCTCCGCCGACGCTGCCCACACCGGAACATACTCGGGCGTTAGCGGGGCAGGATCTGTCGCTGATTTTTTCGGCCCTGATCGCGCCTGAACTGGACGGCGGCCTGGAATGGATTGATTGGGCAGTGGAACAGGGGATGCTTCCTGTTATCGGCTTTTCAGAAGGAAGTCCGGATATCATTCATCAGGCTGTCGCCCGCGGTGCACGGCTGACCGATCATTTCCCAAATGGTTTTCCGGCGATCGATCATCATCTTTCACAAGGGGTCGTTCAGTGTTTGTTGGAAGATGATTTGGCAATGCAGGTGAATTGCGATTGTATTCATGTCGCGCCGGAGTTTTTAAGAATGATGATCCGATGCAAAGGCTTAGATCATCTCGTAGCGGTTTCTGATAGTTCCTGCCTGCTGGGGTGCCCTGACGGTGAATATCAAATGGGGGATAAGAAAGTGTTTTTGAAGGATGGAGCGGTTCGTGATGTTAACGGGAAACTGGTGACAGGAGCGCATTCTTTTGATGAGAACATGCGGACATTACGCGAAAGGGGTTTCACATTAGAAGAAATCGGGGCCTTGTGTGCTGAAAATGCGGCTAAAGCTTTGAATTTAAAAGATCGCGGGAAGATCGAAGTTGGCCGCAGGGCAGATTTAGTCATCATGGATGAAGGCTTGCATGTCCGGAAAACGATGATCGAGGGTGAATGGTGTTATCAGAATGATTAAGATTTTAATTGCCAGTCATGATCGGATGGCCAGCGGTATGAAGGCGTCAGCTGAATTTTTCACCGGTCCTTGCGACCGACTGATGGCGATTGATGCGTATACCGATGAACAAGATTTTGAGAAACAGATTCGCAATTATTTAGCGAAGCAGAACGATGCGGAACAGATTCTATTTCTTTCCGATCTGTATGGCGGCAGTGTTAATCAAATCATGGCCCGCGTGATGAGCGAAAGAAAAAATATCCAGCTGATTTCGGGCTTCAACTTTTCCTTGCTTCTGGAATTAATGGAGTGGAATGAAGCGTATTTGAGTGAAGCGCAATTAGATATTATGATTGAACAGGCCAGGCAATCAATGAGCCGGGTTATCTTGAAGGAATCAGAAGCTGAAGCATTCTTTTGAGGAACTGCCAGGCTGGGATAAACGAATTGGAAGGCCAATAATTTAAAATAAGGAAGAGGTAATTCTGGTTTAGGATAGTTCTTCCTTTTTTATATTATTTGAGGGAATTCTAAAGCCAGAACGCAAAGAGGTGTTTTTCAAGTAAAGCATTTTCCGGTTTATTTTTGTTTTGATGCTGGAATATCTTCGCGAAGCAGATCAGGATGTTTGACAAGCGCCGGGTTTAATAATAAACTTAGGGTGCAAAAAAACAGGCTAGAAAAGAGGTTTTTTCAATGAACGATACATTAATTCACGCAATCAGTGCGAACGGGCATATTCGGGTGCTGACCTGCACCTCCACGCAGCTGGCGGAACAGGCGCGGAAGCAGCATGATCTGTGGCCGACCAGTGCGGCGGCGTTAGGCCGCGTGCTGACGATCACCGCGATCTTGGGCAGCATGTTAAAGACGGAGATCGGAAG
>NZ_CFQZWI010000151.1:0-4681 GCF_986127675.1 Holdemania sp.
ACGACAATGCCCTGATCGTTAATTTTGAGGAAAAGCTGGCCGCGATTGACAGCCTGAGCGACGAGCAGCGTCAGCGCTATGCCAACGAGAATGAAACGCTGATGAAGGAAACCTATCTGCCAAGCTACCGTCATGTCCGGGAAGAACTGGAAGCCTTGCGCGGCAGCGCCAAGGGGCAGGGCGGTCTGGCGGCAGCGTATGGCGAGCAGGGACGCGCTTATTACCAGCTGTTGATGCAAGCCAAAACGGGAACCGATCAGACGATCATGGAGCTGGCCAGTGAGCTGGAGAATTTCCTGATTCAGAAGCTGCAGCGCATGCAGACGCTGGCCCAGCAGGATCCAAGCCTGCTGGAGAAGCTGGAAGCTGTGGAATTCCCGACCGTCGAAGCGGCGGAGCTGTTAGCGGAATTTGAAAAGAAAATGACGGAAGTGGTGCCGGAAATTCCCTCGATCCGCTATACCGTCAGCTTCCTTGATGCCAGTATCGCCAGCGAGAATACGATCGCCTACTATCTGATCCCGCCGCTGGATCAGAAAACGGAAAATATCATGAAGGTCAATCCCGCCTATGCCGACAAGGCCGAAACGCTGTGGACTACGCTGGCGCACGAAGGCTTTCCGGGACATTGTTACCAACATAACTATTTTCAGAATACCGATCCTCACCCGATCCGCCGTGTCCTTTCGGAAACTGCCTACGCGGAAGGCTGGGCTGAAATCATCGCGCTGGAAGCTTACCGCTGGCTGGGCATCGACGATGAAAATCTGATCGAAGCCCTGCAGATCAACGCGATGTTCGGCTACTATCTGCAATCCCTGTGCGATATGGGGGTGAATGGCTTAGGCTGGAGTGAAGCGGATTTGACAAGCTATCTGAGCAATTTCGGCTATGAAGACGCAACGGCACAGATTTATCCTCAGCTGGTTGCCAACCCAGGTGTGCTGCTTCCATACGGCGTGGGTGAAATGAAGATGGAACAGCTGCGCGATCAAGCCCGCGAAGCCCTGTCGGATCGGTTTGATCAGAAAGTCTTTTACAGCGTGATTCTGGATAACGGTCCGCGTCCGTTTGACTTGATTGAACAAGACGTTCAGACGTATATCCAATCCCAGAAATGAGGGATGTAATGAGAATCCGTCAAGCCAGTCCGCAGGATGCCCAGGGTCTGGCAGAAGTTCACGCACTGAGCTGGCAGGCCGCGTATGCCGGGCTGATCGACCCCGAATTCCTGAAAACCCGCACCCTTCAGCGCAGCTTGGAAACGTTTAAGCGAAATGGCTGCGCGGAGATCTGGCTGGCAGAACAGGCGGACAAGATCGTTGGTTTCTGCCGGATCGGCAGGGAAGAAAACAACGGTGAACTGCTGGGCGAGATCGTGGCGCTGTATCTGCTGCCCCAGTTTCAACGTCAGGGGATCGGCAAGCAGCTGATGCAGGCAGGAATTGATCAGCTGCGCCAGCGCGGCTATTCCATAATTGTCCTGTGGGTTCTCAAGTCGAATGTCCAGGCCCGCCAGTTTTATGAACACTGCGGATTTACGGCCGAGCCTGTGGAAAAGACGTTAGACATGGGTACGCCGCAGATCGTTGTGCGGTACCGGCTGACCTGCGAATCTTAATGCAAGGATTTTGAAAATAGAGTAGAATAAGAAGGAAAGAAAAGGAGCGAACAAATTATGGGTTTAATTCAAGGTAAAATTACGATGGCCAACGGAGCGGAAATTCCGTTTGAGCTGTATCCGGACGAAGCGCCGATCACCGTCGCCAACTTCGTCAAGCTGATTAAGGAAGGTTATTACAACGGCAAGACTTTCCACCGCGTCATTCCGCATTTCGTTTCCCAGGGCGGCTGCCCTTACGGCACCGGCGCGGGCGATCTGGGCTACACGATTCCCTGCGAAACAAAAAACAATCCGCACAAGCATATCGCGGGCGCGATGTCGATGGCTCACCGCGGCAAGGATACCGGCTGCTGCCAGTTCTTCATCTGTCATGATCCGCAGCCGCATCTGGACGGCGTGCATACGGTCTTCGGTCAGGTGACGGACAACCTCGGCGCTGTCCGTGCCATGCGCAACGGCGATGTCATGACCAAGGTGGAGATCACTGAAGAATAATCAATCTTTAATTTAACTCTGCTTCTCCCAAAGCAAGGATTTCGGGAGAAGCAGAGTTTTTCTTTGGCCGAGTCTGATTTCCTTCTTGCCGGCAGTTATATTCCTAAGTTTTCAGGCATCATAAAAAATATATATCAAAAAATGAATAAATTCATGAAAAACTTGAAATAAACAATGTATTTATTATCTGTAAAAATTGATTATGATAGAGGATGTAATTCCTATTTAATTGAAATTAGTAGAAATGAAAAAATGATAAATTTATTTTTTACCTCCTTCTTTCGCAATAAATGTTATTTGAAATTTCTACTTATCTTTAGTTTACGTAATAATTCTTCGTTCTCTTTTTCAGCTATTCTTTCAAAATTATTTACCTGCAAAAATATTATTGCCATATATGGGAATAATCTGGAAACCACGTTGCTATCATAGAACCGCAAAAAACAAAAGAAAGGAAGCTGAACTATGGAATACGTCACATTGATATCGAATAGAATTCGGGAATTATGCAAACAAAGAGGGAATATTTCATTCTACAAATTATCCGAAATGTCCGGTGTGAGCACGTCCACTCTGGAGAACATCATCAAAGGACATACCAAGAATCCGGGAATCGCGACGATTCACCAATTAGCGTTAGGTTTTAATATGACCATCGCTGAATTCTGTGATTTCGAGGAAATGAACATGTATGAATTCGTCGAGGAGGAAAGCGAAGTCGCCGGCTGACGTCGGGCTTTTAACAGGAATCCAACGAAAAGGCAGTCTTTTTCAGACTGCCCTCGACTTGGATTTTTTCAGCATGCGATTTTCTTTCCTGATCTTTTTCTTCAGCTGTTTTTTCTCTTTCTCACTTAACGGATAATCCAGAGAGTAGAGATGAGCGTCCTGATATTTAATCTTCTTGTCATATTTGACCACCGCTACCCACTTCAGCTTGTGCTCCAGCTTGGATTTCTTCGGCCGCAGATACAACAGTGCCGTATCGAGAATTTCATATTTCTCATTCATAAAGTCGATCCGGGCGATCGGTGTCTGCCACTGTCCGGAATAAACGACCAGTCCTTTGACGACAAGGAAGGAATTCTGAATGGTCGTGCTGTCAAAGCTGAACTCCGCCTGTTCGATCTCTTTCAGATCGCCAGTCAGCTTATCCGCGTTGCGCTTGCCGATCAGTTCGTTGCGCTCCATCAACAGTTCCACGATCCACGATAAGAACAGAATGACAACCACAATCGGAATGATGAACCAGGCATACTGACTCTGTAAGAACAACACAATCTTTCCCAGGAAAGGAACGTGCATGACGTAGATGCCGACGATGTCCTGACGGTATGTTTCGTAATCATCTAATCCTTCATAAGCATAAGCCTGAGTAAAATAACGTAGTCTACCATTATCCTGCATTTCGGTTTTAGCTAACGTATGTGTCAAGACAATGTCTTCACCCAGCCGGTTTGCATGGAAGGTAATGATTTTCCCGGGGATTAATTCATCGTCCGAATTTATTTTTCTGGATAACACTAACGAATAGGTTGGAATCTTTGGCTCCATACTTCCGGTAAGGACAGTGTAGAATTGAAAACCGGTCAGATTGATCATGGTATCGGGAAAGAATAACATGCCCAAGATATAACACGACAAGACAAAAGAAATAAATCGGAATACCCAGTTTACTATTTTTGGTTTCACTTTCAACTTTTTCTTTGTCCCCATATTAACATCTCCGCAGTTATCTCTATTTTATCAGTATTCAGGTTAGAATCAAAGATACTTTTAAAAAAGCCATCCGAAGATGGCTTTTTAATTGCTAGTTTGTTTTTCTGCTAAAGATGCTTTAACTTCCACTGTTAAATTTTGTCCTCCAAGTACATTTGCGCTATTCTCATCTGGAGTAACAGTAATGTTAAATGTTTGATTATCTCCACTTGCGTCAGCTTTATTATTTACAGTTCCATCAATATTCACTGCAACATTATCAACAGGTGTTTCCCCGTTTTTAACTACTGGCTCAAATGTCCATTCAGCAGTTTTTCCAGTTGGCACGTCGTTTGCTTTAACAGTGATAGAAGTACTGTAAGTAAGATCCCCTCCAATCGTGTCGTTTGTTGTTGGCTCTGCTAATGATGCAGTTACTGTTATTGGCGTTCTAATGGAGATTGTTTTAGCGCCCGTTGTAGCTTCGAGTTTATCCCATGCTGCATAAGACCCCGTGGTCGCCGCGACGATCGCCGCACCGGTCATGAAACCAAGAATCGCTTTTTTCTTCATTATAATATTCCTCCTCTTAATTAGAATATGTTTACATCTTTATTATAATGGGGAAAAAGAGGAGAGAGTAATACCAATAAAGTATAGCCTGGTTATGCTTTTTGTGAAAATATACCTTAGTAAAATAACGTTATACCGCAAGTGATGAACAAAACAAATCCAGAAAGAGCTTGGCTTCGTTGGATAAGGTATGCCGCTGGCGTTCGATCCAGACCAAATGACGAGAGACATTGCCCGTTTGCTTATGTGTGATAAAGAAGCAATAGAAGTGCAAAAAATTTTGCCGTTCCT
>NZ_CFQZWI010000152.1:0-4661 GCF_986127675.1 Holdemania sp.
GGCGTGACACGGTGATAATCGACGATATGGCGGCCGATCTCGTAGGTGTTTTCCATCAGGTAGCTTTTGGTGATGTCAAAAGTGCCGGTGACGCTGGGTTCCAGCAGCGCGGCATAATTGGCGACGGTGGCGGCGCGCCAGAAGGCGTCTTCAATGACCAAATGGGAATGGCCCGCGCCCAATCCATAGATCAGACCTCCCCGCTGCGACACGTCGGCGCACAAAGTGGCAGCTTTCATGATGTTTTCGCCCTGACTGTCCATAACCTTGGCGATGATTTCGTTCATGACGTTGAAGTAATTTTTCCAGGCTTCCATAAGAATCTCCTTTTCCTCATTGCTTTCATTGTAACAACTTCGTTTGTAAAAAAGAAGTCCAAAACGGAAGAAAAAAACAAAATGAAAGAATTTACAAAATGTAACAAATTGAAACTTATTTTCATGGAAATTCGCGAAGAAAGGTCTTGAACAAAAAATGAAATCGGTTACAATAAAGCTATAAAGAACCAAGACCGGAATGGAGTGAAACATCATGAACCAGAAGAAAGGCTTAGTTTTTGGCGCCCCTCAAAATGGAGATGTTAGAGCTGAAGGTGTTTTCGGCGGGGTTCTTTTGGAAAAAATCAGTTGTTTTTAAGATGGATTTAGACTGTCCATCTTTTTTGTCTACTCAATGGAACGACGCAATAAGAAAAGGATGCGTCACAGCGGTCAGACAAGAGAGGCAGCGGTGTAAATCCACCTACGCCTGAATGAGGATCCTTGAAAAAGCCGGCGGCAGGAAGCATACAATACGGCGGCAGGGATCAGAAGTTCAGGAATACTTTTGCGGGCTATGCCGCAAGGGGTTCCGAGATTCGGAATGAGGTATGGAAGGTACATTGTTTGATGAATAAATAAAAGGAGGAATTCATTATGGATCAAACAAACAAAGAGTTCTGGGATGCGGCGGCAGCCGGCGATTTCGCGAAAGTCTGCGCCTGTGTTTCCAAAGGGGCGAACGTTAACGTTTCCAACGGCGACGGACGGACCGCTTTGATGCGCAGCGCCAAGCGCGGCTATGAAGATATCGTGCGGTTTCTGCTGGATAACGGAGCCAATGTCCGGGCTCGCGACGTCAACAATAAGACGGCGTTGATGGGTGCGGCGAAAAAAGGTCATCTGGGCATCGTCAAGATGTTGGTCGAAGCTGGATCCGATGTGAATTCGCATGACGACAACGGCCGGACTTCTCTGATGCGGGCTTCGTTCTTGGGTCAGAGTGAAGTTGTGGAATATCTGGTGGAAAATGGAGCGAATGTCAACGCCCGCGACAGCAAGGGGCGGACCGCGTTAATGGAAGCGGTTCTGGCGTGCAAAGTTGACGTCATCAAATATCTGATCGAACATGGCGCGGATATCAACATGCAGGATAATGCGGGCTGCACGGCGTTGATGAGAGCGAGTTATAGCGGTTATGTCGATTTGGTTCTGTACCTTCTGGACCAGGGCGCGGATAAGAGCATCAAAGATTTCCAGGGCAATCTTGCAATTCATTATGTCCGCGAGCACTGCTTCGCTGAGCTGAAAGAGCATTTGAAGTAGGGGGAAGCAGCATGAGAGATTATTTAGCGAATGAAGTCCGCAACATCGTTCTGATGGGACACAGCGGCGCGGGCAAGTCCAGCGTCGTGGAAGCTGCATTATATTTTACCAAGGCAACGGACCGGCTGGGCAAAACGATCGACGGAACCAGCGTGATGGATAACGACGCGGAAGAAGTGAAACGCGGGCTGTCCGTCTATACCTCCATCGCTCCGGTGGAATGGAAAGAATGTAAAATCAATTTTATTGATACGCCGGGTTATCTGGATTATGAGGGCGAAGCGCAGTGCGGCATCGCGGTCGGCGATAACGCGCTGATCGTCGTCGGCGCTAAAGACGGCGTGGAATCGGGAACGGAAAAAGCGTGGAAAATCGTTACCCGTAAGAAACTGCCGACAATTTTCTTCATCAACAAGATCGACGAGGAAAATGCTTCGTTTGATCAGACCTACAATCAGCTGCGCGAACATTTCGGCAAGACGGTCATTCCGTTTGAAGTTCCGATTCAGCGCGAAGGCAAGGTTGTCGGTTCGGTCAACATTCTGCGTAAAAAAGCATGGTATTATGACGATCGAACGACGCCGAAGGAAGTCCCGGACGAGCTGAAAGACATCGTTGAGGAATATTACAGCCAGATCGCGGAGGCGATCGCAATGGCCGACGACGAGCTGATGGAAAAATTCTTCAGCGGCGAGAGCTTTGACGAACATGAAGTGGCCAAGGGCTTGCGGATCGGCGTGCGCAACGGCGATATCCGACCGGTTTACTGCGGCAGTGCGACGCAGGTTACCGGCATTGAACGGTTGTTGGATCTGATTCGCGAATACTTCCCGAGCTATGCGGAAAAAGGCATGATTGAAGCGCTGGATCCGGATGGAATTCCGATTCTGATGGAAACCAACGAACAGGAAGCGTTCACAGCGCAGGTCTTCAAAACGATTATTGATCCATTTGTCGGCAAGATTTCATTATTGAAGGTCATGACCGGCGTTATGAGCACGGATGCGCAGGTCTTAAACGTTCAGAAGGATAAAATTGAAAAACTGAATCAGATTTACATCGTCAAGGGCAAGCATCAGATCGCGGTCGGCAAGCTGTTTACCGGTGATATCGGCGCGGTGGTCAAGCTGCAGTTTACGGATACCAACGATACGCTGGCAACCCGGTCCAAGCCGGTGACGTATGCGCCGATTGAATTCCCGAAGCCGATGCTGGGCGTTGCGATCTGGCCGAAGACCAAAGCGGATGAAGACAAGATGAGCATGGGTCTGCAGCGGATGTGCGAGGAAGATCCGTCAATTCGTCTGGATAAGAATAAAGAAACCAAGGAAACGGTGCTGTACGGCATGGGTGTGCAGCATATCGACGTCATTTTAAGCAAGCTGAAATCAAAATATAAAGTGGAAGTCGATACGACGGAACCGAAGGTTCAGTACCGTGAAACAATCCGCGGTACGGTCACGGCGGAAGGCAAGCATAAAAAGCAGTCCGGCGGGGCGGGGCAGTATGGTCATGTCTTCGTTAAATTTGAACCATGCGACGGCGATGAAATGGTGTTTGCGGAATCCGTCTTCGGCGGCGCGGTTCCAAAGCAGTATTTCCCGGCGGTTGAAGCAGGTCTGCGGGAATGCATGGAAAAAGGCGTACTGGCCGGATACAAGGTTGTCGGCGTCAAGGCGACGCTGACCGACGGCTCTTATCACGAGGTTGACTCCAAGGAAATCGCGTTTAAGGCCGCGGCCCGTCTGGCCTATAAGGCCGGCATGCCGAAAGCCAAGCCGATTCTGTTGGAACCGATCGGCAAGGTTGAGGTTCTGATTCCTGAAGAATATACCGGCACGATCATCGGTGATTTCAACAAACGCCGCGGTATTATCCTCGGTATGGATCTGGTCGATGAAAAAGAACAGAAGATTACCGCTGAAGTGCCGATGGCGGAAATGATGAAATATTCGACCGAACTGCGTTCAATGACGCAGGGCCGCGGATCCTTTATCATCGAATTCGATCGTTACGAACCGGCGCCGCAGCCGATTGCCGATAAGGTGATCAAAGCTGCGAATGTTGCGAACGACGAAGATTGATAGAATTAAAGCGGAAAGGACTGGATAAAATCAGATCCTTTCCTTTTTTTCGCTTTCGCTTTGATCAATGAAATACCGTCGGACAGCGTCTTTAAAATTGGAAAGATGAAAATTCCTTTCGTTTCTTAGTGCATTATAAAAAGCTGGCCGCAGCCAGCTTTTCAAGACTATCCTTTTTTCTCCTGCAGGGTGACGGTGAGTTCGACGATCCTGCCATCCCGCTTGACGGTGATTTCAAGCTGATCGCCGACTGAGCTGTTGTTGAGAATCGTGGTGACGTCAGAGATGGCTTCAATCGCCGTATCGTTGATCGAAACGAAGCAGTCGCCCGGCTGCAGCCCGCCGTTGGCGGCGCTGGAGTTTTCGACGACAGATTGAACGTAGACGCCCGGCGTTTTATAGCCGTACTGAGCGGCCAGCTGCGCTGTCGTCAGATCCAGCGCAGTGATGCCCAACGATACGCGGCCGCCGACATAACCCTGCGATATCAGATCCTCAATAATCGGTTTTGCATCGTTGACTGGAATCGCGAAGCCCAGGCCCTCGACGTCTTCACCGGAAGATTTGGCGACGACGATGCCGACCAGTTCGCCATTGGCATTGAACAGACCGCCTCCGGAGTTGCCCGGATTAATGGCGGCGTTGGTCTGAAGCAGGTTCCGGCGCTCATTGTTCAGAATGATTTCCCGGTCGAGCGCGCTGACGATACCGTTGGTAACCGTCCCGCCCAGCTGGCCTAACGGATTGCCGACGGCCACGACCGGCTCGCCGACCGACAGCGAATCGGAATCGCCCAGAATTGCCGGGGTCAGACCGGAAGCGTCAATCTTGATAACGCCGATATCCATTTTGGAATCCGTTGCGACCAGCTGCGCCTGGTATGTCGTACCATCATGCAGCGCAACGGTGATCGAACGGGCGTCCTGAATCACATGGTTGTTGGTGACGATGTAGCCATCCTCGGAAATGATCACCCCGCTGCCGGCGCCTTCCG
>NZ_CFQZWI010000153.1:0-4634 GCF_986127675.1 Holdemania sp.
GAGTTCAGACGTGTGCTCTTCCGATCTAGCTGAAACCGTATGACGTCTGCCAGGTTGAAATTGTCAAGGCAGAAGGCACGGTCTGCCCGCGCTGCTGGAATATTTCCGATCAGGCCGATGAGGAAGGACTGTGTCCGCGCTGCCGCAAGGTGCTCGGCCTGTAAGTCTTGTTCACTCATTTAAGATCCCGTTCGCGGGGTCTTTTTTATCCCTTTCTCTAACGATGGAATTTTTATTCCTTAACGTGAACGCCTGCTTTGTCAGAACAGAAAAAGCAGGAGCGGTCCGCGGAAAAAAGCAGGTGAGAGATAGACAAAAGGGCACGAAAGTCCACGGTTTTTTCATTTCTTTGTTCAGCGGAATCTGATATAATCATTAAGATAAGGAGGATCCGTATGCTGCTGAACTATTTCACGCCTGCGCTTTATCTGAAAAGCTATGAAGATCTGGATCCCGCCTGGTTAGTGCGGCGGAAGATCCGGCTTTTAATCTTAGATATCGACAACACGCTGGCGGCGCACGATGAACAGGTCGCCGGCGACAAAGCCAAAGCATTCGTCCATAGACTCAAGGACGCCGGCATTCAAGCCGTTGTCATGTCGAATAACAACAAGGAACGTGTCAGCCGGTTTGCGGCGAGTCTGGATGTGCCGTATTATTATTTTTCAACGAAACCGCTGAAGCGGACGTATAAGAAGGTGTTGCGCGATACCGGCCTGAAGCCGGATCAATGCGCGGTGATCGGCGATCAGCTGCTGACGGATATCCTCGGCGGCAGCCGGATGGGCTTGACGACGATCTTAACGACGCCCTTAGTCACCCGGGATATCCCCTGGACCAAGCTGAACCGGGTGGTTGAAAATCAGGTGTACCGTCTGTTGGAGCATGAAGAAATCTTGAAAAGGGGAGACTATGATGAGTGAAAGATGCCAGGGCTGCGGCGCGCTGCTGCAGCACGACCGTCCCCAGGAGGCTGGGTATACGCCCAAAGCGGGCAGTGCGCTGTGTCAGCGCTGCTTCCGGCTGACCCATTACGACGACCTGCAGTTTTCGATGCGGGAAGGGATTGATCCCGACCGGATTCTGGCGCAGATCCACGCGATGGACGCGCTGATTTTGTGGGTGGTTGATCTGTTCGATTTTGAAGCAAGTTTGCTGGAAGGCATGAACCGGCATCTGTTCGGCAAGGACGTCATTGTCGTCGGCACCAAGCGCGACCTGCTGCCGGAAACAGTGGGCAGCGAGAAGCTGGCGAAGTTTGTGTACGGCCGGCTGAAGGAGCTGGGCATCCAGGTCAAGGGACTGGTCGTGACCGGTAAAAATATTCCCGGCGGACCGGAGGAAGTGCTGCGGGTGATCGAATGGGCCAAAGGCAAGGACGTCGTCGTGATGGGCATGGCCAACGCCGGCAAGAGTACGCTGCTCAACGCCCTGATGGACAAACCCCAGCTGACCAGCTCGCGCTATCCCGGCACCACGCTGGACTTCAATCCGCTTGAAATCCACGGCGTCACGGTGTATGACACGCCGGGCTTGACGCCGCGCAATTCGATGCTGCTGCACCTGGACGAAGAAGATCTTAAAACAGTGCTGCCGGC
This sequence comes from Holdemania sp., assembly GCF_986127675.1. Taxonomy (NCBI): domain Bacteria; kingdom Bacillati; phylum Bacillota; class Erysipelotrichia; order Erysipelotrichales; family Erysipelotrichaceae; genus Holdemania; species Holdemania sp. The sequence goes on from NZ_CFQZWI010000153.1 coordinate 1,599, forward strand.
GAAGGCGGTCAAACCGGTCGGCTTCCAGCTGCGCGGGGATCAAAGCTTCGCGGTGGGCGGTTTGTGCCGGATCGATTTACTCGGCTGCGAACATGTCTCGGCCGTGTTCTACTGCAGTAATCTTCTTGAGCTGCACCGCGGCCGCGCAGATAAGGCGGATGAGCTGTGGGATCGACATTACGGCGAGCTGCTGCGGCCGATTCCCGCCGGGATGCCGTATGCCGAATGGACGAGCACCGTCCTGACGCCGCTGGGGGTGAAGGAAGACATCGTCATTCCGGGCGTCGGCTGGATGTCCTTAAGCGGAACATGCGGTCAGATTCGCGTAACCCACCCGCAAACATTGGAAATCAAACACAGAAAGGCAATGATATAAATGTTAACGAACAAACAAAAAAGCGCGCTGCGTTCGATGGCGAACACGCTGCGCCCGATCTTTCAGGTCGGCAAGGAAGGCGTTTCCTATAACCTGATCAATACGCTTTCCGATGCGCTGGAGGCACATGAATTAGTCAAGCTCAATGTCTTAAAGAGCTGTCCGGACGACGTCCGGCAGGTCGCTCTGGATCTGGCCAGCGGCGCGCATGCCGAGGTCGTTCAGATCATTGGCAAAACGATCGTGCTGTACCGCGAAAGCCGCGAACACCGCAGGATCGAGCTGCCGCGATGAAAATCGGTTTATTGGGAGGCACCTTCGACCCGATTCACAACGGTCATCTGGCAATCGCGAAAACCGCGCTCAAACGCCTGCGACTGGATCAGGTCTGGTTTGTCCCGTCGCTGAAAACGCCGTTGAAGGACCGGGAACTGACACCCTTTGAGCTGCGTGTGACGATGATGGAAAAGGCGCTGCGGCCCTATCGCAAAATGAAGCTCTGTCTGATTGAAAAAGATCTGCCGACGCCCTCCTATACGATCACAACGGTGAAGACGCTGAAAAAACAATATCCGGACGACGAATTTGTCTGGATCATCGGCGACGATCAATATGCCAATCTCGATCAATGGAAAGCGGTCGACGAACTGCGCCGGCTCGTACAATTCGCCGTCTTCAGCCGTCAGGGAATCGCGGTCAAGCAGCCGGGATTTCTGTATGTTGAAAACTTTTCACATCCCGCTTCGTCCACAGCTGTCCGCCAGGGCGCCTTTAAGGATGTGCCGAAGGCTGTCCGGCAGGTAATGCTGGAAACGGGGCTGTATGTCGAGGAGATTGCGAAGGCGTATTGTCACCCACGCCGCTATCAGCACTGCGTCACGATGAGCGCGCTGGCGGTCGAGCTGGCGAAAGCGCATGGGGTGAATCCGCGCAAAGCCTACGTTGCGGGCATGCTTCATGATCTCGCCAAAGGCCTGGATGAAGAAACGGCGCGCGGCTGGATCGAAGTGTACTGGCCGCAGGCCCGGGATCAGGCGTGGAAGATCTGGCATCAATACATCGGGGCGACCTGGCTGAAAACCCGGCTGTATCTTTACGATCAGGAAATTCTGGAAGCCGTGGCGTGGCATACGACGGGCGAGGGCAAGAGCGATCTGGCGAAGATCATCTACATCGCCGATAAGATCGACCCCGGCCGCGGTTATGATATTACCCGTCAGAAAGCGGTGTGCCTGCAAGATCTGGATCAAGGCTTTCGTCTGATCCAGCAAGAACAGAAAGCTTATTTACGCAAGGAGGGATTGAATGTCTGAATTACTGCAGAAAGTCGTCCACGCGGCGGATCAGCGGCTGGCGGAAGATCTGGTCGTGCTGGATTTCCGCGGCCACAGCCCGTTTACCGATTACTTTGTGATCGCCTCGGCGAAGAATGAACGGATGGCCGATTCGATCGTCGATCACGTGATTGAGGAAGCTGAAAAAGCCGGCTATGCCGTGCGCAACGTCGAAGGCGGTCAGGGCAGCCGGTGGCTGTTAGTCGATTTGTATGAGATCGTACTGCACGTTTTCGTCGGCGAAGAACGCCAGGTATATAATCTGGAAAAGCTGTGGGGCGATCTGCCGCGGGTTGAGGTTCAGCCATGAGCTATGACAGTCTTGCGGCCTATTACGACGCGCTGGTGAAGGATGAGGAAGCGACGGCCGCCTGGCTGGATTACACCCGGCGCTATTGTCCGCCTGGCCCGCTGCTGGAGCTGGCGTGCGGCAGCGGCGAGATTTCCATCGCGTTAGCCGGGGCCGGCTACACCGTCGACGCCACGGACCTATCCCCGTCCATGATCGCTGCCGCCCAGGTCAAACCGCATCCGGATTCGATTACCTTCCGCGTGATGGACATGCTGGAAATGGAAACGAAGCAACCGGTGCAGGCCATCGTGTGCTATTGCGACAGTCTGAATTATCTGGCTTCGCTCGATCAGGTTGCGCAGTTTATCCAGAAAGCGGCGGCTTTGTTAAAAAACGGCGGCGTGCTGTTGTTCGATATGCACACCCCAGAGCGACTCAACGAGTTCGCTGAGGAATATATTGAAGAGGGGATGTTGGGGGATACGCCGTATCAATGGACGATCCTCAGCGACGAGGACCGGATTTACCAGCATTTCGCGTTCTGGACGCCGCAGGGACTGCGCGAGGAACATCATGTCCAGACGGTCTTCGATCCGTTGGCCGTGCGCCGGCTGATGGAAGAAGCCGGCTTCGACGTGGAAATCATGACAGATTTTACACAGCCAGGTATTCAGCCTGGTGAAAAACTGTTTTACGCAGGGAGGAAGAAAGTATGATCGCGATTATCGGAGCGATGAAGGTTGAGATTGACGCGCTGCTGGACCGGATGAGCGAGGTTCAGGCCTGTCCGGTGCAGAAGATTTCGTTTTATACCGGGAAACTGGCAGGCGAGCCGGTCGTCGTCACCCAAAGCGGCGTCGGCAAGACGCTGGCGGCGATGAGCACGACGTTGTTATTGGAGCATTTCGATGTCGACGGCGTAATCAACATCGGCACGGCCGGCGGGTTACTGGAAAATCAGGAAGTGCTGGACGTCGTCATCTCGACGCGGATCGCGCATCACGATGTCAACGTGCCGGGCAGATCGGAAGAGC
>NZ_CFQZWI010000154.1:0-4559 GCF_986127675.1 Holdemania sp.
TGTTTCCGCACATGAACGTGTATGAAAACATTGCCTTCGGCTTGAAAATCAAGAAGCAGTCCAAGGACGTCATCGAACAGAAGGTCATGCGGATGCTTTCCTTAGTCGGTCTGGAAGGCTTTGAAAAACGCAACGTCACCCTGCTTTCCGGCGGTCAGCAGCAGCGTGTCGCGATTGCCCGCGCGTTGGTCAACGAGCCGGAGGTTCTGCTTTTGGACGAACCGTTAGGCGCGCTGGATCTCAAGCTGCGCAAGGAAATGCAGCACGAGCTGAAAAAAATTCAGAAGGAAGTCGGCATCACGTTTATCTTCGTTACCCACGATCAGGAAGAAGCCCTGACGATGTCTGATAAGATCGTCGTCATGAAGGATGGCGAAATCCAGCAGATAGGCACCCCGGAAGAAATCTACAACGAACCGGAAAACGAATACGTCGCCCGCTTTATCGGCGAATCGAATATCATCGACGGGGTCATGAAGGAAGACTACCGCGTCATGTTTGACGATAAGATCTATGAGTGCGTGGACTTCGGCTTTAAAAAGAATGAAAACGTCGATATCGTGATCCGCCCGGAAGACATCGACATCGTGCCGCGCGGTCAGGGGATCCTTACCGGCGAGGTCAAGTCGCTGTTGTTTAAGGGCGTCCATTACGAAATCATGGTCCAGACGGTATCCGGTACCGCGAAGACGGTTAAGATGCACGTTCTGGCCAACCATGATAAAGTGAATCCGGAAGCGCATGAAAAAATTTCTGCCAACGACTTCACGATGGACCTGGAGGACGTCGCGGAGATGACCGACGCCGACGTCATCGCCCGCGCCAACGCACAGGCCTGGGATGAGGAAGATGAATTTATTTCTCTGTCCACCGTCGATTATGACATCAAGCCGCAGCCCGGCACCTATCCGGCGACCTTCGGCACCTCCAAGGGCACCTCGATCACGATTAAAATCAGCGTCGTCGAGCCGAAGTATGTCGAGGACAACAAGCATAACATCGGCATTACCGCCTTTGACTTCTATAAAACACCGGATGAAATCAAAGAGAGCGTCGCGCTGAACACCGATTTGAAAATGTGGGCCAGCGCCGAAGCCTGGGATCTGGAGGACGACAGTCCGATCGAGATCAGCGAAGTGAAATATGACTTCGATCCGGAAACGATCACGGAAGGCGACTTCGACATCACCTTTGCGACCAAAGGCCGTATCTTCAAGATCCACACTACGGATTTCCAGGAGGAAGGCAAGAAAGTCGATCTCAAATTCGCGCCGGAGGACATTCACGTCATGTCCAAGATGGGAGTGTAAGCCGCTATGAAATCATTTGCGCGCATGCTGTATCCCTATCTGATCTGGATCGCAATCATGATTCTGGCGCCGATGCTTCTGATCGTGCTGTACGCGTTCACCAAGCAGGGCAACTCCGTACTGACGCTGCAGTTTACGCTCGATAACTTCGCCCGCTTTTTCTCCGACAGTATTTTTCCCAACGTGCTGTGGCGGTCGTTAAAGATCGCGCTGATCACGACGGTCATCTGCGTGTTGTTAGGCTATCCGGCGGCGTATTTCATCGCCAAGCTCGACGGCAACCGCAAAGCGATCATGGTTCTGCTGATCACGCTGCCGATGTGGATCAACATGCTTGTCAGAACCTACGCCTGGCGCGGCATTCTGCTGAACTTTCCGGTCAGCAGCGAATTCAAGGTGTTTGTCGGCATGGTTTATAACTTTATTCCCTTTATGATTTTACAGATCTATACGTCGCTGACTAAAATGGATCAGAGCCTGTTAACCGCGGCGGAGGATTTGGGCGCCAACAAGGTGCAGACCTTCCTGCGCGTCACGCTGCCGCTGTCAATGCCGGGCGTCATTTCCGGCATTACGCTCGTCTTTCTGCCGGCGGTATCGAGCTTCTTCATTCCGAAGCTTCTGGGCGGCGGCGATTACGTTTTGGTCGGCAACCTGATTGAGAACTACTTCATTTCTACCGGCGACTGGAACTTCGGCTCGGCGATTTCGCTGATCATGGCGGTGATCATCATGATCTCGATGTTTATCACCAAGAAGGTCGACTATGAGAATAAGGGGGAAACCCGCGCATGAAAAAACTGAAATCCTTGTTTTCCCGGTTTTATCTGTTACTGGTTCTCGCATTCTTCTATCTGCCGATTCTCTATGTCATCGTCTTCTCCTTCAACGACAGTAAGTCGTTAAGCAAATTCACCGGTTTCTCACTGCAGTGGTATGAAAAGATGTTCGCCAACCGCACGATTATGGAGTCGATCTATTACACTGTGGTCATCGCGGTCATCGCAACGGTGGTTTCCACGATCGTCGGCACGATCGCGGCGATCGGTCTGTCCAAATCCAGGCGGATCGTCAAGGAACTCACGCTGCAGATCAACAATCTGCCGATGATGAACCCGGAAATCGTCACGGCGATCGGCTTGATGCTTCTGTTTACTTCGTTAAATATTAAAACCGGCTTCATGACGCTGTTATTGGCGCATATCGCATTCTGTATTCCCTACGTCATGCTCAGCATCATGCCCAAGCTCCGCCAGATGGATCCCAACCTGCCGGAAGCTGCGCTGGATCTGGGCGCGACCCCATGGCAGGCCCTGACGAAGGTCATCGTTCCGGAGATCATGCCGGGCATCGTTTCCGGTGCTTTGATCGCCTTCACGATGTCGTTTGACGACTTCGTCATCTCATTCTTTACAACCGGTCCGGGCATCAACAACATCTCGATTTACGTTTATTCGATGTACAAGCGGATCAATCCGAGCATCAACGCGCTGTCCACGATCATTGTGGTGATGATCACCGTCGTTCTGATTCTGGTCAACGTCGTTCCGCTGATGAAAGAAAGGAAATTGAAGAAAAATGAAAAACTGGGTTAAACTGGGTTTGTGCGGCCTGATGGTCGTTGCGCTTGGCGGCTGCGGGGGCGGCGGCAAGAGCGACATTGATCCGCAGGAGGTCTACGGCTGCAGCACGCTGAACGTCTACAACTGGGGCGAATATGTCGGGGAAAACGTCCTGTCCAACTTTGAAAGACAGTACAATGTCAAAATCAATTACTCCATGTTTGCCTCCAACGAGGAAATGTATACGAAGCTGCTGGGCGGCAGTCAGTATGACGTGCTGGTGCCTTCCGATTACATGATCGAGCGGATGATCGACGAAAATATGCTTCAGCCGCTGGATAAGTCGATGATTCCGAATCTGGCGAACCTGGCCGACGGCGTCAAGGGTTTGTCCTACGATCCGGATAACACCTACTCTGCGCCATATTTCTGGGGCATGGTCGGAATTGTCTACAACAAGAACAACGTCGATCCGGCAGATGTGGAATCGCAGGGCTTCGACGTGCTGCGCAATGAGAAATACAAGGGACATGTGTTCGTCTATGACTCCGAGCGGGATTCGTTCATGATGGCGTTTAAGGCGCTGGGGTATTCGATGAATACAGAAAATGAAGACGAGATTCAGGCAGCTTATGAATGGCTGCTGGACATGGATAAGAAGGTCGATCCTTCCTATGTGACAGATGAAGTCATCGACGGCATGGTCACCGGCGAAAAGGATATCGCCGTCGTTTACAGCGGCGACGCGGCTTATATTCTGTCTGAAAATGAGGACATGGCTTACTGGCTGCCGGAGGAAGGCACGAACCTGTGGAGCGACGCAATGGTCATCCCGGCGAATGCGAAATGTCCGAAGCTGGCCAATGAATTCATCAATTACATTTTGTCTGACGACGCTTCCTATGACAACTCCAGCACGGTCGGCTATGCTTCCAGCAACAAGAATGTGCTGGAAGAAATGAGCGCCGTGGGTGGAGAATATGATGGAAATCCGGCGTATCTGCCGCGCGTTGGTTATCCGAAGGATGAAGTATTCAAGCACAATGAGGTTTTAAAAAAGAAACTGGCAGATCTGTGGATCAAAGTTAAAAACAGTTAAAAAGCTGAGTCTTTGTGGACTGAGCGTATGAAAAAAGGCGTCGCAATCGGCGCCTTTTCCGTTTTGAAAAACGCCGAAAATCGTTTCATTTTAGCCTTGCATTTTGATAGGAGTTCATATATAATAATAAAGCACAGCGAAATGGTACCTTAGCCAAGTGGTAAGGCAATAGACTGCAACTCTGTGATCGCCAGTTCAAATCTGGCAGGTACCTCCAACAAATGGGGATGTGGCGGAATCGGTAGACGCATCGGACTTAAAATCCGGTGATGGAAACATCGTACGGGTTCGAGTCCCGTCATCCCCACCAATCCTAAAAATCAAGCTGTGAAAAAATAAAAAAAGTTGTTGCAAATCAACACGAACTCTGTTATAATAACAAAGCGTTGTTGATAAGAACAACAAGATACGCGCCCATAGCTCAACTGGATAGAGCGTTTGACTACGGATCAAAAGGTTGCGGGTTCGATTCCTACTGGGCGCGCCATTTTATTAAAAAAAACAGTTCCCATTGGGAACTTATATTTCGGGATGTAGCACAGCTTGGTAGTGCACTTGATTTGGGATCAAGGGGTCGCAGGTTCAAAT
>NZ_CFQZWI010000155.1:0-4512 GCF_986127675.1 Holdemania sp.
CATCGAAGCGATCGTGCTGCCTTCCACCTCGCCCGCCAACGCCGCGGTGTCGTTCGAGCAGCTGATCGAAGCCTATCGGTTTCTGTTCGAGCTTTAGAGAAAAATTGAAGTTCCAAAGGAGGACATGCGCATGGGAATTTTATTATGGCCGTTTAAACTGGTATTCTGGCTGACAGGACTGGTATTGTCCTTATGCGGCAAGCTGATCACCATCATTTTGGGGTTAGCCGTCTGCGCGCTGGGTTTGATGCTGTGCGCGACGCTGATCGGTCTGTGGCTGGGCATTCCGTTAGCGATATTAGGGATTTCGCTGATCATTAAAGGAGTTCTGGGATGAAACGCCCGGAACTTTTAGCGCCGGCGGGCAGTATGGACGCGCTGATCGCCGCCGTCAACAACGGGGCGGACGCGGTCTATCTGGGATCGACGCGCTTCGGCGCGCGGGCCTATGCCGGCAATTTCGACGAGCAGCAGCTGCGTCAGGCGGTGCACTATTGTCATCAACACGAGGTGAAGGTCTATGTCACCGTCAACACGCTGATTTTTGAAAACGAGCTGGACGATGCCAAGGCGTTGATTGATTTTCTGTATCACACCGACGTCGACGCTCTGATCGTACAGGATCTCGGCTTGGTTTCCTGGATCCGCCGGGCTTATCCGGATTTTGAGCTGCATGCTTCGACGCAGATGCACATCCATAACCGGGAGGGTGTGCGCTGGGTCAGACAGCTGGGGATGAAGCGCGCTGTGCTGGCGCGGGAAACCCCGGTCGAACTGGTCAGGGAGTGCGCTGAGGAAGGGCTGGATCTGGAGATTTTCGTCTACGGCGCCTTGTGCGTCTGTTACAGCGGCGAATGCCTGATGTCCAGCATCAACGGCGGCCGCAGCGGCAACCGCGGCCAGTGCGCACAGCCCTGCCGGCTGCCGTATCAACTGGTTGAAAGGGACAGCGGCCGGGTCATCGAAGCTCCGGGGGAATACTTATTAAGTCCGATGGATCTCAATACCCTTGACCAGGTTGAGGAGCTGATCCGCAGCGGAGCGACGAGCTTTAAAATTGAAGGCCGGATGAAGCGGCCGGAATATGTCGGTGCGGTCGTGCGGGCTTACCGTGAGAAAATCGACGCGGTTCTGGCCGGAATGCGGCCGGCTTCTGAGGAAGAGGAACAGATCCGGTTAAAGAAGTTGTTCAACCGCGGCTTCACCACCGGCTATCTGTTTCATCAAAGCGGACCGGCGTTGATGAATCCGCTGCGCCCCAATCACGTTGGAATCCGCATCGGCACGGTGCTCAGCCAACGCAACGGCCGTGTCCAGGTAAAATTAACCGCGCCGCTGCATCAGGGCGACGGACTGCGGATTTTACGTGAAAACGGCGAAGATATCGGCTTCATTGCCAATTACATCTATAAGCATGATTTGTTATGCGCCCAGGGACAGCCGGGCGAGATCATTGAGCTGCCGGTGCGGGAGAAAGTCCGGCCGGAGGCTGCTTTGCTTCAGACGACTGACAGCGAGCTGATGAAGGAAATCCAGGCGCAGTCTGCCCAGCCGGCGCGCCGGACGGCCGTGCGGTTTACGATCCGAGGCCGGGCTGGCGAACCGATGCAGGTGGACGTCTGCGACGAAATGGGATTTCAGGCGCAGGCCCGGACGGAACAAGTTCTGCAGCCCGCGCAGAAAGCACCGTTGGACACGGGGCGGTTAACCCAGCAGCTGGGCAAGCTGAACGATACGCCGTTTCAGCTGGAAAGCGTCGACAATCAGCTGGAAGGGGCGTTGTTTCTGCCAGTTCAGCAAATTAACGAAGCCCGCCGCCAGGCGCTTGATCAACTTGCGCAGCGGCGAGCTGTCCGCTATCCTGAGCGGGCTCAGCTTCAGCGTCAGGCTGTTCAGCCTTTAACGATCCAAGAAAAACAGCCGCTGCCGGGATTGATCGTGCAGATTGAAACCCGCGAACAGGCGGAAGCGTTGGCTGAGCTTCCAGTGCAGCTGATCAGCAGCGTGCCGGCCCTGATTCAGGCGTATCCGCAGATCATGCCCTCAACGCTGCGGGTCCAGGAGCATCCGGCCCGCTGCGAAACGGAATGGCTACAGACCGAGGAAATCGGAACGCTGACCCGGACAACGACGCGGTTGATCTGTACGAGCGGCTTCAATGTGACCAACAGCGAAGCGCTGGCGCTGCTGCTCAGCCAGACTTCGGTAGCAGGTGTGGAGTTTTCACTGGAAATTAATCCAATGCAGCAGAGTGCGATTCGTGAAGCGTTTAAAGAACAATACGGATTTTCCGCGCCGACCGTGCAGTACGTCTACGGCTATCGCGATCTGATGGTGTCCAAGGCTTGTCCGGTCAACCGATTGTTAAAAGACGGGACAAAGCGGAACTGTCAGCTTTGTCATCAGCAGGCCTACGCGCTGAAAAATAAAAAAGGCGAGCTCTATCCCGTTTTCGGCGACGCCGCCTGTTACAGTCATTGTCTTGAAAAAACGCCGTTTGAGCTCAAAGCCGGCGAGCTGGATCCACATTCTGCGTGGAAGATCCGGCTGACGCTGGAAGACGGCGCTGCCAGCCGGCAGATCGTTGAACGTTTCCTTCGTATCCGCAACCGGATTCAGGGAGAATAAGGAACTGTTGGTTGAAAAGAAAACAAGATCGTACACTTCCACCGCGGCGAAACGCCGCGGTTTTACTATGTTTCGATATGAAAATCAAAAGTTCCGTTTCGGAAGCGGGATGAGCTGGTTTAACGTTTTCAATTATGCTACACTAACAAAAAGGGGGAATTTTCATGTTTGAAGCTTCAATTTCAGAACTGGCGGAAGGCTTGCGGACCGGCCGCTGGACCAGCCGGAGTTTAACCGAGGAAGCACTGCGCCGTATCGCGGAGATCGACCAGTCCGGACCGGGCTTGAACGCGATTGCCGAGGTGAATCCGGATGCGCTTTGGATTGCGGACGCGCTCGACCGCGAGCTGCGGGAAACAGGACCGCGCGGACCGCTGCATGGGCTGCCGGTCGTCGTGAAAGATAATATCAGCACAGCCGGCAAGATGCACACCACGGCCGGTTCGGCGGCACTGGCTGATTTTTACGCACCGCAGGACGCCGAAGTCGTGCACCGGCTGAAGCAGGCGGGAGCCGTCATTCTCGGTAAAGCCTGTCTTTCTGAATTCGCGTATTGGGTAGCCCGGAAGCGGAAGATGCCGTCAGGGTTCAGCTCGCGCAGCGGTCAGGTCGTCAATCCCTATGATCCGCAGCTGGATCCGTCCGGAAGCAGCTCCGGCTCCGCCGTGGTCGTCGCCGCTCAGCTTGTACCGTTTTCCATCGGTACGGAAACCAACGGTTCGCTTGTTTCCCCAGCCCGCAACAACGCCGTGGCGACGATCAAGCCGACGGTGGGGCTGATTTCCCGCAGCGGCATCATTCCGATCTCCTCGATGCAGGATACGGCTGGACCGATGGGCAAGACGATCGCGGACTGCGCCGTCGTCCTGGATGCGTTATGGGGCAAGGATGAACTGGACCCGGCGACGCTGGCGTGCCCGGATCACTTCGATTTCGCCGGTGCGCTGAACCGCGGGGTCGCAGGCTTCCGGATCGGCGTTCTGACGTTTGACGACGCACCGCAGGATGAGCTTGAAAACACGATTCTGGAGCAGGCGCGGCAGATTCTGGTACAGCAGGGCGCAATGCTGGTGCCGGTTTCCCTCCCGCAGGGCCGGCTGAACAATCTGCCGGTGCTGGAACATGAATTCAAAAATGGAATCAACGCCTGGCTGGGGTCTGTCCGCGGCTGCACCGCGATGCGTACGCTGGACGATATCCTAGCGTATAACCGCCGGCATGCGCAAACCTGCCTGCGTTACGGACAGGATCTTCTGGAAAGCAGCAACCGCACCTCCGGCACGCTGCGGGAAGCCGACTATCTCCGGCAGCGCTTAGCGTTGACCCGTCAAACACGCACAGAAGGAATCGACCGGCTGTTGAAGGAATATCAGCTCGATTGTCTGATGACGGTTAAAATCACCGGTTATGCGCCGATTGCCGGATATCCCTGCGCCGCGGTCTGCGCGCAAAGTCCGGATCAGGGGACGCCGTGTTCTGTCTTGTTTATCGCTACGGCCTGGAGCGAAGAAACACTGATCACCGCTGCCCATGCCCTTGAAACAAAACTGTGCGCCCGCCATGCCCCGATTTTCCAATAAAATCAAAAAAAGCATATCATCAGTTTCTGGCTGAACGATATGCCTTTATTTTGGTTTGTATGTTCACAGCAGCAGCGACAGGATGACCGTAAAGATGCCGGTGATCCCGATCGCCAGTCCGGACAGGCCGCCTTCCTGTTCGCCGATCTCAATCGCCTTGGACGTGCCCATCGCATGCGACGCTGTGCCCAGGGTAATGCCCAGCGCCACGCTGTTTTTAATCTTCAGTTTAGCGAATAACAGGGGAATCACGATCGAACCGAGAATTCCGGTCAGGATCACCAGATCGGAAGAGCACACGTCT
>NZ_CFQZWI010000156.1:0-4492 GCF_986127675.1 Holdemania sp.
CTGGAGTTCAGACGTGTGCTCTTCCGATCTCTGAGAGACGACCTGAGTTTTCAGGAAATCATCATGCAGCTGATTGACCGCCGGCGTTCTCACATCCAGGCCGCACATCCATTTTTTTTAAATCTAACAAGAGTTGGAAGAAAAACTACTGAGTGTGCGGATTTAACACTTATTTTCAATATTCAAAGAGATTGTCGTTTCTCATCGGCTGTCTCTCAGAATATCCGCAAGGTTTTTCATGGTTTATTCTTCCTTAAAAGAATTTCATCAGGTGTTTCCTCTTTCCCACAGTGTACCTGTCAGCCTCTTCTATGTAACAAGAAACAGAATAGTTCATCATCACTTCTTCCATTTTACCTGCCTTTTGAAATTGTCTTAATTCACCAACACCGCTGAAAAATACGCAGCTATCGTATTTTTCGCAGTTCCTTCGCTTCTTTTCCCGTCATCGCTTCAATCTGAATTTCTACCATCGTTACGACGTTAAATAATTTATCAATTTCCGCCTTGCGTCCTTTTGGATATTCGGGGGAAAATCGTTCAGCCAGTTTTTCCAGAGCAATCCGCTTCCCTTCAGCTTCAGTCAAAATTCGAGCCTTTCCAAAGACGATCACACTGCGGAAATACGTCGTATATTTATCCGGAACAACCTGATCCTGATCGACGACGCAGAACGACACCCGGGGATTGCGGGCAATCGCTTCCAGTTTATGCCCTTCTCCGGCACAATGAAAATAAAGACGGGAATTCCAATAAACATAGCTGAGCGGTACGGCATACGGATAATCCCCGTCCTCGCCGGCTGTCGCCAGCACCCCTGAGGTCCCATTCTGCAATATGGCAATACATTCTTCTTCAGTTAAAGCCTGATTTTTTCTGCGCATTGTTGTTTTCATCGTTTTACTCTCCTCTTTCGATCTGACATTGGAAACGACTGTCTTTCCCTTGATAACAGAACAACCGTATCTTTATGCTTCGGGTTAGAAGGCGACGGCATTCATCAAGTGATTTGCCAGCGGTTATTTCGCCTTGTTCACCTCGCTCAATCTTATGACAAAAAGAAGCTCTTTTTGCGAGCTTCCTTCTGACGATTTATTTTTTAGTGCCGACGCCGAGCTTTTCGTTAATTTCCGCAAGATCAGCTTCCAGTTCCTGAATAAAGTCTTCCTTATCTTTAATATCTTCAGCCATTTCATCCGCCGCCGTCTGACTCAACAGGGTCGGCAGTTCGTTTTTCATCCATTTCAGCTGACGTTGCTGGGACTGGATCAATTCCATTTTCCGGTTGCGAACCTCCTGCATCCGTTTGATCCAATCGTTGTGCTTCTGTTCGTTAAACTGCTTCAAGCCGGAGAAATAATCATCTGCCGCAGAACGGAATTCTTTCCACAATGCGTCTTCTTTCTCCTTGCCGCAGGATCCAGCTTCTTTCCACAGCACGTTCAGCCGTTTCATCTTTTCGGTATTCTCACGGTTATATTCTTTCTGTGCGACGATCGTGATCGCCTGATCGATCAGTTCTTTTTTCTTCTCAGCCACCTGCTGCTGACGCTCATGAATCTGCGCGTAGGCTGCGCTGCGGCGATCATAGAATTTTTGACGTGCCTCATTGAACTCGTTCCACAGCTGATCGTCGACGTCTTTGCCCGCAAAGCCGGCATTTTTCCATTCATCCATCAGCTTTCTGAGCTGATCGCCAGTCTTCTGCCACTCTTCCGAATCCGCCAGCGCTTCCGCCTTTTTGATCAATTCTTTTTTTACCTGCTGCGCATTCACGGATTTCGCCTTTCGCTCTTCCCAATTCTGACGCTTGCGGTCAAAGAACGCATTGCGCGCTTCGTTGAACGACTCCCACAGCTGATCGTCAGTTTCTTTCCCAGCCGAACCCAAAGCTTTCCACTGCCGCATCAGTTCGTTCATTTCCTCTGTCGCCTGATTCCAGTTTTCCGACTTTGACAATTCCTGAGCGCGTTCAATCAACTCCTGTTTCGCCTTCTGAATACTCTGGAATCCTTCGTTGCGCTTGGCATAGAAAGCGTCGATCATCTTTTCGAATTCATCCGCCAGTTCATCTTCATAAGCTGATTCCCAATACGAAATCCGCTTCCATCTTTTCTTTAAATTCATAACTGCCGAAGCGATTTCATTCCAGTTCTTTGAAAGATCGAGCTGCTTCGCTTCTTCAATAAGTGCTTTTCGGGCTTTGATATCTTCATCAAAATCCCGTACTTCATTCATGTCGTCCATTGCCATCGTTGTTCACCCTCCATTACAAGCTCTATGACTTCAAATTGCGTTCATAGGTTTATTATACCATTAAACAGGACAAAAATGATATTGGTTCTGCCCGGAAGTTCATTCAATTTCGTATTATTTTTCCAGTATGAACTCAGACCTCATTCCGGGTTTGATAAACCAAAATTCATCGACGTTTCATCCAAGCCATTCAAGCGCTGCCGCAAAGTTCTGATCCTGACGTCAATGTTTCTTCATAAACAGAAATACCACATCAACCCGCGTGTTCCAGCCTTCCATTTCCTTACTCGCAAAAGTTTAGCCGCTGTAAAGTTGGATTCTTAACGAATCATGATCCAATATCCTTTTGTGCATGAAAATCAGTTCTGATTTGCCATCGTTCGAGCGTTTCTTCGCTCCCTGTCAATTTCCGCAAAAATAGCGCCTGACAGCCCCGCTTCGATAATAATAAAGTTTCTGCTGACCACGATCTTTGATCCATATATTCATTGGCAGCTGTGCTTCAATCCGCCCCCCATAAATCATGGCAGAATTTTTTTGATCCAGCCTTATTCCGGCTGCAGATGTTTCCGCAAATACTTGCCCGTTATACTTTCCTGATTGGCCGCCACTGCTTCCGGGGTTCCAACGGCCACGATCTGTCCTCCGTCCTCGCCGCCGCCCGGTCCCATGTCGATCAGATAATCGGCGTTGGCAATCACGTCGAGATCGTGCTCAATCACGATTACCGTCGCCCCTTTCTCCACTAATCGGTCAAGGATCACAAGCAGGGTGCGGACGTCCAGTGGATGCAGGCCGATCGTCGGTTCATCGAAGACGAAGACCGTGTTTTCCTGCTGCCGCCCCATTTCTGACGCGAGCTTCAGCCGTTGTGCCTCACCGCCGGACAAGCTCGGCGTCGCTTCGCCCAAAGTCAGATAGCCCAGTCCCAGCTCCTGCAATGTCTGAAGCCGCTGGCTGACTGTTTTTAAATCGGAACAGGCATTCAGCGCATGTTTGACATCCATCGCCATCAATTCCGGCAGCGCATACCCGTGTTCCATTTTATTCTGCCGGCGAATGGAGTCCGCCGTCTTGGCATACCGCGAGCCCCTGCAATCCGGACAGGGAATTTCCACATCCGGCAAAAATTGCACGTCGAGGCTGATCGTGCCTGTTCCATCACAGGTGGGACAGCGAAGCTTGCCGGTGTTGTAAGAAAAATCCCCGGCTGAATAATGCAGCGTTTTCGCCTGTGGGGTCCGCGCATATACCTTTCGTAATTCATCATGAACATTGGCATAAGTGGCGACCGTTGAGCGGACGTTAATGCCGATCGGCGTTGCATCGATCAATTTGACCTGACTGATATCCCCTGCCTCCAGTGAGCGCACATGGTTCGGCAGCGGCTTCCCGCCGATCAGGGCTTCCAGGCCTGGAATTAGACTTTCCAAAATGAATGTCGTCTTGCCGGACCCCGAAACCCCGGTTACCACGGTCAGCCGGCCTTTTGGGATATCGGCTTCCAACGGCTTAACGGTATGCAGCGCAGCGGTCGACAGATGGATTTTTCCCAGCTTGAACAGATCTTCGGAAATTGTCCGCCGACATACGTCAACAACGGCGGTTCCCGCCAAAAATGGTCCGATCTGCGATTGAGCGTTTTCTTTAATTTCATTCAGCGGTCCTTCGGCGATCACCTGTCCTCCCTCGGCCCCGGCTCCCGGCCCCATTTCCACAATCCAGTCCGCTTCCCTCAGGATCTGCGTATCATGATCGACCAGAACGACTGAATTTCCATCCTTAATTAAATCATGCATCACCCCGGTTAGTCCCACGATATTGGAAGGATGCAGCCCGATTGAGGGTTCATCCAGAACATACAGCACGCCGGTTGTGCGGTTGCGCACAGCGCGGGCCAGCTGCATCCGCTGACGTTCGCCAGTTGATAACGTTGACGCCGCCCGGTCCAATGTCAGATAGCCCAGTCCCAAATCCATCAGCCGTTTCGCTGCAGTCTGAAAGGATTCGCAGATCGCAAAGGCCATTGGCCGCATCTCTATTGGCAGGGATTCCGGAACCTCCTTAACCCAGAGTGTTAACTGAGATAAGGTCATCCGGCAGGCTTCATCCAGCGAAATACCGCGCAGCTTCGGCGCCCGGGCCGCCACGGAAAGCCGCGAACCTCCGCATTCCGGACAGCTGTCCTGCTTCAGAAATTTTTCAACGCGCTTCATGCCTTTTTCATCTTTCACTT
>NZ_CFQZWI010000157.1:0-4468 GCF_986127675.1 Holdemania sp.
CTCTTCCGATCTTCTTCAAGAACATCCGCTGCATGACCTGTCGTGACCGGATACGCCAGTGATCTCGGATCGCTCAAGGTTAAAGCACAATACCGGCGTTACAGACTGTTTTTTTCATCAGCCTGCCCGGCCAGCGCCAGCACCTGTTCCTTGAACTGGCGGCCGCGCTGTTCATAGTCGGTAAACTGATCCCAGCTGGCGCAGACCGGCGACAACAGCACAATATCGCCCTTCTTCGCCAGCTGACAGGCCTGATCAACAGCCTCCGCCATCGTTTCCACGACGATCGCATCCGGCCGCAGCGCCTTGAGCTGATCACGGGTTTCGCCATACACGATCATCGTCGCGATCCGGTCCAGAACCGGCTTCAGACCCTCGAAGCCGGTCTTTTTATCATACCCCCCGGCAAGCAGAATCACCGGTTTATCAAAAGCCTTCAGGGCGACCGTCGTCGCGTCGACGTTGGTCCCCTTGGAATCGTTGTAATACCGCGCGCCATTGATTTCCGCCACAAATTCGATCCGGTGCTCGACGCCCTTGAACGTGCGGATACCTTCGCGGATCTGATCCGCGTCCACGCCCATCTTCACCGCCATCGCGGCCGCCGCCATTGCGTTCTGCAGGTTATGCCGGCCCGGCAGATGCAGATCACTCAGCGCAAACAGCGGCTGATCAAACAGCCAGACCTGATCCTGCTTTACGCAGACGTCGGCCGGCTGATCCAGCGAGAACGTCACCCTGCGGCACGGCAGCTCCGCGCAGCGTTTGACGATTTCCGGATCGTCGAGATTGACTAAAAACCAGTCGTCGCCGGTTTGATTTTTCCAGACGAGCATCTTGGCGTCGTAATAGGCGTCCAGCGAACCGAAATAATCCAGGTGATCCGGCGTCAGATTCATGCAGACGGACACCGTCGGATGGAACTTTTCCATCGCGACCAGTTGAAAGGCCGCGACCTCCAGCGCCACGTCGGTCTTCTGATCGCCTTGTTCCCGCACGATTTCCGATAACGGCACACCGATATTGCCCGCAGTCCGGGCATTGGGACGCTTGCGTTTCAGCAGCTCGCCCAGCAGCGTCGTCGTCGTGGTCTTGCCATTAGTACCGGTAATGGCGGCATAGGTAAACTGATCGGTAAACCACGAAGCCACCTCAATTTCATTGACAATCCTTGCTTTTTTCTCTACGAAATACTGCACGAACGGCGCATGATAAGGAATCCCCGGATTCTTGACGATCAGATCCCAGTTTTCCATTTTCAAAAATTCCGGATGTCCGTGATCCAGGACCTGAACTCCGGCTTCTTCCAGTTCGCGTTTCGCATCGATCTGCTTCATATCGGTAATCGTGACCGCATGATGATGACTTGCCAGCAAATACGCCGCCTGCGTCCCGCTGCGGGCCGCGCCGATGATTAAAACCTTCATATTACAACACTCCAATCAGAAAGCCGGCCACCGTGCAGACCAGCTGTAAAATCCAGAACATCACAACGACCTGCGTCTCGCGCATGCCGCCTAAGACAAAGCTGTAATGAATCGGGGTGTAGCGGAACACGCGTTTGCCGCGCAGCTTCACCGATGAAATCTGGATAATGACGCACAGCGTTTCCCAGACGAACACCCCGCCGATCACCACAACGGCGATCTCCTGCTTCAGAATCATCCCGACGGCAGCCAGCGCCCCGCCCAAAGCCAGCGAGCCGGTATCGCCCATGAAGATCTTCGCCGGATGCGAATTGTATTTCAAAAAGCCCAGCAGCGATCCCATCACCGCCATGATGAACGTCGCGATCGCCAGCTTGTCCTGCTGCAGAGCGAACATCACAAACGGCGCGAAGGCCAAAAAGCTGCATCCCCCTGCCAGCCCATCCATGCCATCGGTCAGATTGACGGCGTTGGACGCGCCGGTGAACATAAAGAACACCAAAAGCATATACAGCCCGCCTAACGGAATCACCCATTCAAGAAACGGCAGGATCACATCCGTCGACGCGTTCTGGCGGTACATGAAGAAGAACAACACCGCTAAGACCAGCTGTAAAAAGAATTTGTACTGCGGCTTAAGGCCTTCGTTGTTCTGCCGGATCACGATGATATAATCGTCCAGAAAGCCGATCAGACCGTAGCCGACATACGCCAGCATCACGATCATCGCCTGCAGGTCGCGGATCGCCTCCGGCTGCAGAAGCAGCGTTACGGCTAAGGGCGTCAGCACGAACACGATGCCGCCCATCGTCGGCGTCTTCTGTTTTTGTTTGTATTCTTCTAACGAATATTCGCTGACGGTCTGGTTGTAGTTGATTTTATGTAGATAGGAGATCAGCAGCGGCATCGTCGCAAGCACGACGACCAGGCTGATTCCAAAAGCACTGACCAGTGTTAGAAACATGTTTCTGTCCTCCCCGCTTACCCGAAGTACCGCTCGATCAACGTGCGGTCGCTGGGGCAAGTCTTTGCCGTGTTCTGGATCAGGGAAGTCTCCCCGCCTTTTCCAGCGACTACTATTATATCATCAGTTTGCGCGCCGTCGAGTACAAATTTTATTGCTTCCGCCCGGTCGCGGATGATTTTCTCAGAGCCGTCGCAGCCCGCGGCAATCTGCGCCAGAATTCGATCTGGATCCTCGGTGCGCGGATTGTCGTCGCATAACACAACCTGATCGGCATAGGTGCAGGTGATCCGGCCCATCAGCGGGCGTTTATCCGCCTCCCGATCCCCGCCGCAGCCAAACACCACGCTTAAACGGGTATGCCGCCCATCCGCCACCTTACGCCAGTGCTTCAGCATCGCTTCCAGTGCGCTGGCGGTGTGCGCGTAGTCGACGACGGCCAGCACCGGCTGCTGGCATACGATTTCCATCCGGCCTTCCGGTAACGCCGCATGACGCGCGAACTCCAGCATCGCCGCCCAGGGGATATCCAGCGCGAACCCGCAGGCCAGTGCGGCTGCCAGATTCCCTTCATTAAAGATTCCGGCCAGCGGCGCTTCGACGCGGTGGCCGTTGAGATCAAACGTGATCGAATCCAGCGTTTCCGCGACCGGATGAATCCGGAAATTGACGCTGTCCCGGCCATAGGTAAACACCGGCCGGTGCAGCTGTCCCAGCCAGCGCTGCGTCACCGGGTCGTCCTGATTCAAAATCGCCGTCCCTTTCTCTTTCAATTTCTCAAACAACATGAATTTCGCCCGCTGATACGCTTTTAATGTCTTGTGATAATCCAAATGATCCTGTTTCAGATTTGTCAGCACCGCCAGATCGAACAACAGCCCGTCGACCCGGTGCATCGCCAGCGCCTGGGAGCTGACCTCCATGATCACGGTATCAATCCCCCGTCTCACCGCTTCGTCCAGCAAGCGCGTTAACGTCAGCGGATCGGGCGTCGTATTCGGACTGAAGCGAATTTCATCGCCGATCACAATCCGCCCGGTGCCGATCAGACAACAGCGCCGCCCGGCGCCGTTTAACATGTCGTAAAGCAGCTGGGTAACCGTGCTTTTGCCATTGGTGCCGGTCACGCCGATCATCGTCAGCTTCAGCGCCGGATAATCGTAATACGCCTGCAGCAGCAGCGGATAGACTGCACGCGGATCGGGATGCACGATCGTCCGTTCCCCCGGCTGATCGCTGAGCACGTACCCGCCGCGCGAGCGCACCGCGTCAGCCCATTGCCGTCCATCCGCGCGGTCGCCCCGCAGCGCGACAAACAACCCGTCCCGGCCGATTTCCTGCGCCCGGTCGCTGAGTGCGGTCAGCTCCGTCGCGTCTTCCGTTTCAATGCCAATCACCCGCAGCAGCTCATTCAGCCGACGCCGCCGGGCAGTAGAGCCAGACTGTTCCTTGTTCATCAATTTTCACCCCCGGACTCGGCAGCTGGTCAACGACGACGTCGCCCTCGCCGATCTTGACCAGCTTCAGATTTTCGTTTTTTACCTTTTTGTATTCCTTGCCGATATAATCGCCGACCTCGATGGTCACCGGATCGGTCCACAGCTTGATCTTCGCCATCTGATCGTCGGTTCGCCTGACCTCATAGAGTGTCAGCACATCTTCCAGCACGTTGCGCACGATCGGGGAAACGACGGTGCCGCCGTACTGAATGTTGGACTTTGGCGCATCCAGCGCGATATACACGACGATCTGCGGATCGTCGATTGGAGCCGCGGCGATCGTCGACAGAATGTACTCGCCGCTCAGATACGCGCCGTCCTTCGCCTTCTGGGCTGTACCGGTCTTGCCGCCGATCTTGTAGCCGTCGATATACGCCCCCTTCGCTCCGCCTAACGCCACGACGCTTTCCAGCGCATAGCGCATCTTGAAGCTGGTATCCTCGCTGATGACCTGGCGCACGGCGTTGGGCTTCACCTCGACGATCGGATCCTTGGTCGTCGGATGCAGGATCGCCTTGGTGATATACGGCTGGTACAGCGTCCCGCCGTTGACGATTGCGCAGAAGGCCGTGACCAGC
>NZ_CFQZWI010000158.1:0-4435 GCF_986127675.1 Holdemania sp.
ATTATAATCATGGATAATACAAAAAGGGAAAAGGAGCGAATACTATGGCATATTACTATGATCAACCGTCTCATACCTTCAGCGAATACCTGTTGGTTCCGGGCTATTCTTCCAGCGAGTGCATCCCGACGTCTGTCAGCCTGAAGACGCCGTTAGTCAAGTTCAAGAAAGGTGAAAAACCGGCGATCGAAATGAACATCCCGATGGTCAGCGCGATCATGCAGGCGGTGTCTGATGACCGGATGGCGGTGGCGCTGGCAAAGGAAGGCGGCGTTTCGTTCATCTTTGGATCACAGTCGATTGAAAGTCAGGCGGCGATGGTTGCCCGCGTGAAAAATCACAAGGCCGGCTTTGTCGTCAGCGATTCCAACATTACGCCGGATATGACGCTGGCGCAGGTTCTTGAACTGGTCGAGGAAACAGGACATTCCACGATGCCGGTCACTGAGGACGGAACTGCCAACGGACGCTTAGTCGGCATGGTTACCAGCCGCGATTACCGGGTTTCCCGGATGGCGCCGGAAACCAAGGTTGCGGACTTCATGACGCCGTATGATAAATTGATTGTCGGTCATGAGAGCGACACCTTGTCGGACTGCAACGATCTGATCTGGGAACACAAGCTGAACCAGCTGCCGATCATCGACGAGAATCAGCACCTGTTGTATCTTGTTTTCCGTAAGGATTATGCCACACATAAAGAAAATCCGGATGAGCTCCTGGATTGCCACAAACGGTATATCGTCGGCGCGGGCATCAACACGCGCGACTATGCGGAACGTGTTCCGGCGTTAGTGGAAGCGGGCGTCGACGTGCTGTGCATCGATTCCTCGGAAGGCTTCAGCGAATGGCAGAAGCGCACGATTTCCTGGATTCGTGCGAAATACGGCGACTCCGTTAAGGTTGGCGCAGGCAACGTCGTCGACCGCGAGGGATTCCGGTTCTTAGCGGAGAGCGGCGCGGATTTCATTAAAGTCGGCATCGGCGGCGGTTCTATCTGCATCACTCGTGAAACCAAAGGCATCGGCCGCGGTCAGGCGACAGCGGTCATCGAAGTTGCGAAAGCCCGTGACGAATATTTTGAAGAGACCGGAATTTACATTCCGATCTGCTCGGACGGCGGCATCGTTTACGATTATCATATTACCTTAGCGTTAGCGATGGGCGCGGATTTCGTCATGCTGGGACGGTATTTCAGCCGTTTTGAAGAATCGCCGACGACGAAGCTGATGGTCAATGGCACCTATGTCAAAGAGTATTGGGGCGAAGGCAGCAACCGTGCCCGCAACTGGCAGCGCTACGATTTGGGCGGCGCTCAGAAGCTGAGCTTTGAGGAAGGTGTCGATTCCTATGTTCCGTATGCCGGAACGTTAAAGGAAAACGTCACGCTGACGTTGTATAAGGTGAAATCGACCATGTGCAACTGCGGTGCGCTCTCGATTCCTGAGCTGCAGCAGAACGCCCGGCTGACCCTGGTTTCCGCAACCTCGATTGTCGAAGGCGGCGCGCACGACGTCATCGTCAAAGACAAGAGCTCGATGAAATAAGCTTTTCCCTTACCCTGAGTGAAAGATCGGAAACTTCCGGTCTTTTTCTAAAGGGGGAAGGGGATCAAGATAAGTTGGCAAAATTCAAAAGTTGGTAAGAAAGGCAATCGGCGATTGCAAAGAAACCCGAATTTTGTTACATTAGGACTGGAATAAAAAGGAAGTTGAAGGAGGAACAGCGATGAAACAGGATATGATTTTAATTTTAGATTTAGGCAGTGATGAAAATACCGTACTGGCGCGGATGATCCGTGATCTGGGCGTCTACAGCGAGATTAAACCGCATGATATCACGGAAGAAGAACTGGCGAAGCTGGATAATGTCAAGGGGATCATCCTTAACGGCGGCCCGCTGAACATCGTCGACGGCAAGGCGATTGAAGTTCGTGATTTTATCTATGATGCAGGCGTCCCGGTGCTGGCAGTGAATTATGCGGCGGCCAAGGGCAAGCATTGCCTTGATCAGTGGCCGGCAGAGGAAGACGCGATGCGAGCGGTCGTGAATTCCTTCTTGTTTGACACTTGCCATGCGGAAGCGAATTGGAATATGAAAAACTTCGTTGCCGACCAGATCGAATTGATCCGGCGTCAGGTCGGGGATAAAAAGGTGCTGCTTGCGTTGTCCGGGGGCGTTGATTCTTCGGTCGTCGCAGCCTTGTTGATCAAAGCGATCGGCAAGCAGCTGGTGTGCGTGCATGTCAATCATGGCCTGATGCGCAAGGGTGAATCGGAAAGTGTAATTGAAGTGTTCCGCAATCAGATGGATGCGAACTTGATTTATGTGGATGCGAGCGAGCGGTTCTTAACGAAACTGGAAGGGGTAGCGGATCCGGAACAGAAACGTAAAATTATTGGCGCTGAGTTCATCCGTGTGTTCGAGGAAGAAGCGCGCAAGCTGGAAGGGATTGACTTTTTGGCGCAGGGCACGATCTATCCGGATATCGTGGAATCGGGCACGAAGACCGCGAAGGTCGTCAAGTCGCATCACAATGTCGGCGGCCTGCCGGAAGACATGAATTTCGAGTTAGTTGAACCGTTGTATTATCTGTTCAAGGATGAAGTCCGGGCATGCGGTCTGGAACTGGGCTTACCGCATGACATGGTCTTCCGTCAGCCATTCCCGGGGCCGGGACTGGGCGTCCGCTGCCTGGGCGCAATCACAAGAGAACGGCTGGAAGCGGTGCGGGAATCGGATGCGATCCTGCGCGAGGAGTTTGCGAAGGCGGGACTGGATAAGAAAGTTTGGCAGTATTTCACGATTGTTCCGGATTTCAAATCGGTGGGCGTCAAGAACAATGCGCGCTGCTTTGAGTATCCGGTGATCATCCGCGCCGTCAACACGATCGACGCGATGACCGCTTCGATTGAACAGATCGACTGGCCGGTGCTGACAAAGGTCACGGATCGAATTCTAAAGGAAGTTAAGAACGTGAACCGAGTCTGTTATGATTTGTCGCCGAAGCCATGTGCGACGATTGAGTGGGAATAATATCAGCGCTCTGAAAAAGCTCAGTATGACTGGGTCAGACTGTAGACAAACTCAAAAAAGAGGAAGTCGGCAGTTTTTATGATACGGAGAAATCCACAGAAGGTGGATTCCGGGAAGACTTAAGTCGGTTGAGCAGGCGAAGCCAGCGAAACAAAAAACCACCCGCTATGCGGGTGGGCAAAAAAAGTTATACAGTGGAATCACCTTTCCGAATAAAATAGAGTTGTTCAAGCTACTATTAAGAAAGGAAAGGTGATTCAAATGGCTTGAAATACAATTCATTAGCCCACACAGCATGAATGTGCAAATATCACATTGTGTTCATTTCTAAGTATAGAAGAAAAGTGATCTATAATCAAAATCGAAAAGATTTGATCAATATCATCAAAGCACTGTGCAAATACAAAGGGATAGAGATCATAGAGGGGCATATGATGCCGGATCATGTGCATTTGCTGTTAGCTATTCCGCGAAAATACAGTGTATCCTCATTCATGGGATATTTGAAAGGGAAATCAGCGCTGATGATGTTTGATCAGCATGTAAATTTGAAATGCAAGTTTGGGAATAGACACTTTTGGGCAGAAGGATACTATGTAAGTACAGTGGGGTTGAATGAAGCGACAATCTAAATTTCATCAAGCGTTATAACCCCACCGCCGATGCGCGTTTGTTTGAACAGGGAATCAACCCTGAGTCTTACTCAATCTGCCTTGCCTGAGATGATGATTAAGGGTCAGAACGCAGAAAACATCTGCTACCAGGACACCGAAGGCAGACCGTTTTAAGGGCACCAGGATGCGCTTTGTAATTGAGAACTCGTCTTTTGGCACTCCTTGGGGCGGCAAGGATGCAGCAAAGGGTGTGGAACAGGCTGTTCAGTCTGAATATGCCAAGGGCTTTAACGGTCGTTGGGGTGCAGATCTGCCTGGTTCCGGCGATATGCAGATGCTGTTCCTGCAGTCTGCCGTTGACAAGATGGAGAATAATGTTGGCAGAGCTGCTATTATTTCTAACGGAAGTTCGTTATTTATTGACAGCATCGCTTTTGGCGAAAGTCAAATTAGAAAGTGGATTATAGAAAATGATTTGTTGGAAGCTATTGTAGCATTACCGATGAATTTGTTCTATAACACTCCTAGTGCAACATATATGGTTTTTTTCCAAGAATAAGCGCCCTGAACACAAGGGGAAAATCCAGTTGATTGATGCATCCAGCTCCTTCAAGAAATTGCGTAAGGCTCTGGGTGACAAGAAAAACGAAATCTCTCTCGAAGATTGCTCATCATTATCAAACTGTATGCTGACTTCGTGGAAAACGAATACTGTAAGATTTACTCCAATGAGGAGTTCATTTACCATGAGTACGCTGTTATGCAGACGTTGCAGATCGGAAGAG
>NZ_CFQZWI010000159.1:0-4420 GCF_986127675.1 Holdemania sp.
ATTTAATCGCTGAACCGCGCGTTCCGCATTGAGAATGGATAAGCGGGAAGAAGAAGGACAGGCCATTTTCAATGCGATTTTCTGGATGTCGTCAACAGCGGCTAAATCATCAATGACCAGAATACGTGTAATATTCAGCTGATTTGTCCAAACGGTAGCCACCTGACCATGGATCAGCCGTTCGTCGATGCGGATGTTCAATATACTCATGATGCTTCTCCTTTCTGATCCGCAAACAAGATTTGCGGGTCGATGACATGAATGGCTTCTTTGGCTTCCAGCAGCGCGTTGTCAATTAACTGACGCGAACTCTGGCTGCCATTGCGATGAACAAGCAGATAGGTCAGTAAGGTTAAGGTCGTCTCCGTGATGATTTTAACTTTCTTATCCGGAAGCTGTGTCAGGCAGGCTTCCATTGGAAAGCCGCCCTGAATGTCGCACAGACACAGGATTTCTTCGGTTTCCGGCTCCCAGGCTTCAATCTGGTTACGCAGATTTTGACGATAGACGTCGAGATCCTCGTTCAGCTTGTAGTCCAGCGCCTGCAGATAAGCCTGCGGACCGCATAACATTTCCGCCGCTTCCCGCATCCCACAGGCAAAGTGATCATGACCACAGATCAGAATTCCAATCATAAACTCATCTCCTCGTTTCTTCAGAGGAAGATCGATCGCCGGCGAGAGGCTGCCGGCTCCGTATCTCGCTTCTACTCTTATTATAACGGCCAAAAAGAGGTTGAACAGCGTTAGGGAAGGGGTTGGAAAAGAATTTTGAGTTGTTGGTGAGATAAGAGAATCCAGCGAAAAAATATTGTCATTTCAGCCGATAAATTTGCATTTCCCGATTGTCTCTTTATAATGAAGGAGGGATTGTCATGAATATCCGGGAACGGTTAAGAAATACCCATTCGCTGAGTGCGAATGAACAAACGCTTGCGGAATATCTTCTGAAGCATACGACGGAAGCGGTTGAAATGGATTATCGCCAGTTGTCTGAACAATGTCATGTCTCCATCAGCTGTATTTTCCGCTTGTGCCGGAAAATGGAAGTGAAGGGCTTCAACGAATTGAAATTGTTGTTGTCGAAAGAGTTGAACGAAGAACTCAGCCAGTATCAGAACGTCGACTTCAGCGTGCCCTTTTCTTCTGACGACAGCCTTGAAAGCCTGACGGCCAACATCGCCAATATTTACAAGCAGACGGTCGACGACACGCTGCGCATGCTGGATTTTAAGGAATTCCGGGCGATCGTTGAGACGCTGACGCAGGCCCGGCGGATCTTTTTCATCGGCAGCGGAAGCAACTTGTTGATCGGCCGGAGTTTGATGCAGAAGCTGCAGGAAATCGGGGTGAATATCCAGATGCCTTCAGAACTGACGGACGGGCGGCTGGTGTGCAGTACCGCCGATCGCGACAGCGTGGCTTTGGTGGTTTCTTATGCGGGAATTTCCAGCTACATGCTGGAATGCGTAAAGGCGCTGCGGATGCATGAGGCGAAGATTGTGCTGATCTCCAGCCGGCTGGATCCGAAGCTGCATTATTATGCGGACTACCGGTTATTTCTTTGCAGCAAGGAAAATCCGCAGATCAAGATCGCCAATTTTTCATCGGCCTGTTCGGCGCAGTTTCTCTGTGATCTCATCTTCTCCGCTTATTTTCAACAACATTATGATCAGTTCTGGCAATACCGGAAAAAGAAAACGTATCTGTAAGGATAACCAGAATTCGTCCCTTCCGCGGACGGCTGGATAAGCAGGCAGGAGCGTAAAGGCTGAGATCGCTTTTGCGTTTTTTTTAACTCTAAAACCGCGGGAAATGCGGGAGCTTCGGCCCTCTTTGACAAAGCAGCATGCAATCAAATAAAAAAAGCAGGCTCAGCGAGGCGTTGGGAAAGAAGCTAAGAAGAAGCCGTTGGAAATCCGGCTCGTTTTCAGAGTATGGGGCCTTCTTGGAAAGCAGCCGCCTTTTTTTGTAAGCAAAGCCCTTTCTGGCTCCATAAGAAAAACAGCGCCGTTGGACGCTGTTTCTTTGATCGGTACAGGAAAGTGATTACCAGTACATTTCCCAGTCTTTGCTTAAGCGGGTGAGCGCTTCAAAGTAGAAGTAATCCCCCCAGCTGCAGCATTCGTCGACGCCGTGCTGACGGCAGCCGTTGGTCGGGGTGCTGCGGCAGTAAGTGCTGTTGAGCAGCTGGCCGTTGGAGATTTTCGGATCCTTGACGGCGCAGTGATCATACAAAGCCTTGATCATCCGCCTGGCGTCGCTGATCAGCTCGTCAGCTTCTGCCTTTTCTACGTATTTCGCCATTTCCAGCATGCCGCAGGCTGCGATCGCGCTGGCTGAAGAATCACGCGGTTCATCGCTGCCGTCGGTGAAATCAAAATCCCAGTATGGAATCAGATCACCTGGCAGATGATCAATGAAGTATTTCGTGACATGGCGGAACAGCTCGAGATATTCCGGGTTATGCGTGTATTTGTAGCTGATCGCCAGACCATAAACGCCCCAGCTCTGACCGCGGGCCCAGGCCGATTCGTTGCGGTTGCCCTGATGGGATACGCCGAGGCTCGGCCTGCCTGTTTCCGGATCGAAGAAATAGGTATGATAGGTCGAATAATCCGGACGGATGACGACGCTTAACGCCGTATGAATGTGCTTCAGCGCGATTTCACGATATTTCGGATCGCCGCTGACTTCCGTCGCCCAATATAATAACGGCAGGTTCAGCAGACAGTCGATGATTAAGCGGTAGTTGTCCTTCGCCCCCAACGGACCCCAGGCCTGAATAAAGCCGCCTTTTTCCTGAAACCGGGTGATCAGCTTGTCCGCTGCTTTCAACGCCGCTTCTTTGGCTTTTTCATC
This sequence comes from Holdemania sp., assembly GCF_986127675.1. Taxonomy (NCBI): domain Bacteria; kingdom Bacillati; phylum Bacillota; class Erysipelotrichia; order Erysipelotrichales; family Erysipelotrichaceae; genus Holdemania; species Holdemania sp. The sequence goes on from NZ_CFQZWI010000159.1 coordinate 2,862, forward strand.
GTTGAGCAGCTTATAGGCCGCAACGCAGGAAGGGGAGTACAGGAAACCGAGGTCATGATGTTCCAGCACGATGTTGCGGTTGACGCGGTCTAAGAAGCTTTCGACATGCGTCAGACCGGTCTGTTTGAAGCACTCTTCCTTTGTCGCTTCATAAGCCAGCCAGACCTCGCCGGTCCAGAAACCGTTGGTCCATTCGGTATTGTCCATCTGCGGATAAAAATTGTTGACGCTGTTGGGATACTTCATGCTGGTGGTGAAATCGTTCAAGCCGCTGCGCACCTGTTCGACGGCGTAATGGATCGCGTCGTTGAGCTCGGTATCGGTCAGTTCAGGATAGTTTGCAAAGTTCATGAGAAATCTCCTCTCTATGTTCCTATTGTAGCAAGTTTATGCAAGAAGTTCAACAATCTTGTATACAAGCTGAAATGAAAATTTAATCTGCCTGTCTGGTAAAGAAAAAACCGGATTGTTATTCCGGTATTTCCAGTGTCAGACAGCCTTCCTGAGCCCAGGGCAGCGAAGCCCGAATCCGTCCGTTTTGAATATCGAAAGCGCCGCCCAGCGCCGGCTCCTTTACCCCCGGTGAGTCCAGATTGTTGATCAGCACAACCCGCTTTGCGAAGCTTGCGGCCTGAGCGGCATACGCCTCAGCTTGTCCCTGCTTCCATTCATCAAGAGGAAAGCAGACGAAGACCGGCCAGAATACAAGGTCCGGCTGTTGCGAAACCATCGCGGAAACAACCTCGTCCGTCCAGCCGTCGCCGCACAGCAGTACGCCGATTCGTTTTCCCCGATAGCTGAAGATCCCGCTCTGCTTTCCTTCCGTGTAAAATTGAGGATTTGCGCCGGGAATTTTCCAGCCCGGCGACATTCGCGCGTAATCCAACAGGATTTCTCCCGAATTGGAAATGATCAGATCATTGCTCGTCCATTTTCCTGCATGAAATCGGAAATACCCGACGCCGATTCCGGAATGAAACGTTTTCGCCATTTCCTGCAGACGGCGCAGCGGCGGATCGCCGTGATCCAAAGCAAATTGCTGGTCATGATCCGGATTGAAATTCAGGCTGTTAAAGCCCTGAATAAACGCCTCGCCGAAAAGGACGAAATCCTGATCAGGATGCGTCCGCAGTACAGCTTCAATTTTGTCCATGTTCTGACTGATGTTTCCCTGGATCGAGAAAGCGGCGGCCAGCGTGATTTTCATGGTGAACTCACCTCAATTATTTCCCGGGTAATTTTAACAGAGCGGGATTTCGTTAATTTGTAATCAGGATTATTTTTTCTCGTAAATCCGCAGGATGAATTCCACTTCCGTCGACAGCTGCGTCAAAACGGCCAGCTTCTGTTTGTCCTGAATCGAAGTCTTGTAATAATACGGGGTCATCGTAAAGAGATCCTGAATCTGCGCCTGACTTTCCAACTGAATTTCATAATGCAACGTCTGTTCTTCGATCAGATCAAACTCCGGAGTTGTCATCGTTTCCTGCGGATTGAGATACGGAGTATCATATAAGACTTCTTTTAAGCCCCATAAGTGCCGCGGTCCGGGACTCACG
>NZ_CFQZWI010000160.1:0-4357 GCF_986127675.1 Holdemania sp.
CAACCTTATCTGAAGCACAAGGGATGCTGAACCGATACCGTGATTATTTATGGTCGAAAAAAACTGAAGTTGCTTTTTAACGGGTCAGCTGATTTCATTTCTTTTCAACAATGCAGCTTCATATCATTTCCTGGGAAATGTCTACCTGTCGTATTCTCCCTCTGTTTAACCTGACTTCGCCGGCATTTCATCACAAAGTCAACCGGCTTGTTTTGCGCCCCATTCAATCATAATAAGAATTCATGAAAAAAATACCGCAAAAAAACGGGCTGTTCAAAGTTGAAATAAACTTTGAACGGTCCGTTTCTTTTACCTCGAAATTATATGGTTGTTTCCACTGCGTGTGAGCAGACTGCGCCGCAAATCCGCTCCTTCTATTTATTTTATTGAGCTGATGAGGCCGGTAAAGTTATTGCGCATCAAATGCATGCATCCAGTCGACGTGCCGATAATAATAGAAGAAAATAACTGAACTCATCAGCCAGGTCAGCGGATATGCCCAGAAAACAACTTGAATCGAATTGACCCAACGAACCATCAGCGTGATAAACGTTACCCGCGCCGCGCACCAGGTCAGCAGCATGACCAGCATCGGAACAGTCGATTTCCCAGCCCCGCGCAGGATTGCCGCCATACAATGAGAAAATGCCAGCAGGAAGAAAAACAAAGCGGACGTCCGCGCCCGATCCGTTCCATAGGCTATCACCTGCGGATCCCGATTAAAAGCAGCGATCAGCCACGGTGCTCCGATAAAAATCAAAATTCCAATGCCTTCGGCAATCGCCACTGAGCAAAGAATTCCAAACCGCGCCCCTTTGCGGGTTCGTTCAAGCTCGCGAGCTCCCAGATTCTGACCAACAAACGTCGTCAACGCCATCGTAAAGCTCGTGATCGGCAGGAAACCAAACCCTTCAATCTTTGAGAACGCGCCGCAGCCAGCCATTGCCATCTGCCCGAAAGCATTGATATTGGTCTGAACGACTACATTGGCAAATCCGATAATCGAATTCTGCAGCCCCGACGGCAAACCATATTGAATAATCAGTTTCAGCATCGGTTTGTCAAAATGAATTTTCTTTGGCTCGATACGATAAACGTCCTGCACCTTCAACAAACGTCTAAAGCAAAGCGCAGCGCTGACAAACTGCGATAGTATTGTCGCAAAGGCTGCCGAACCGACGCCCAGATGCATACCGGCGACAAACACCAGATCCAGAACAATATTGATCAGCGAGGAAATGACCAGATAGACTAACGGATGACGGCTATCTCCGGCCGCCTGCAGGATACCGACAAAAATATTATACATAATAAAGCCTAATGATCCGGCAAAATAGATTCGAAAATAAACTGCAGATAAGCCCAGCACCTCCGCCGGCGTTCCCATCCAGATCAGAATCTGCGGCGCCAGAATTACGCCAACGGCCGTCATCAACAGACTGGCGGCCAAACCGAAAGCCACTGTCGTATGCACCGCCAGCTGAACCTGTTCGCTATTGCGCGCTCCATAGTAACGGGCGATCACCACCCCAGCTCCAACAGCGATGCCGTTGAAGAAACCGACGAGCAGAAAGATCAGATTGCCTGACGAACTAACTGCCGCCAGCGCCTCACTGCCTAGAAAATTCCCGACGATCAGCGAATCGGCGGTGTTGTATAATTGCTGAAACAAATTACCGAAAAAAATCGGCAGCGCAAAGAATAAAATCTTCTTCCAGATCACACCTTCAGTCATTAAATTTTTAGAATTGGCTTGCGTCACTCCATTCCCCTCTTTCCCTTTTTAACCGATTTCCATCCGCGCGTAACGGTAAGTGCCTGCCCCTTTATCATACCAGCTGGACCGGACTATAAGTCAACTTTTTTGTTATTTTTGACGATTTACCATCGCTTATATTTTTGAATTGATCCATTTTCATTACCAGTCCCATTTTCATTTGAAATTTCAATTAGGCTGAGCTTTAAAAGCATTTTTTCTCTGCATCACGTCCGCCCTCATTTCATAATTCGAATTCCGGGCCAACAGGAAAAACAGACGGGAACTCCCGCCTGTCAGTCGTTTTCGATCAAGCCGGTATACAGCTGATAGTAGACGCCATGCTTTTCCAGCAGACGTTCATGATTGCCCCGTTCGATAATCCGGCCATGATCCATGACCATGATCGCGTGCGAGTTTTTAATCGTACTCAACCGGTGAGCGATGACGAAGGTCGTCCGGCCGCTCATCAGCTTATCCATGCCTTCCTGCACAAGTTTCTCGGTTCGCGAGTCAATCGAAGAGGTCGCTTCATCCAGAATCAGTACCGGTGGATTGGCCAGCGCAGCCCGGGCGATGGAGATCAGCTGCCGCTGTCCCTGCGACAATGAAGAACCATCGCGGGTCAGCCAGGTATCGTAGCCTTTTTCCAGATGCTTGATGAAATAGTGAGCATTCGCCAGTTTAGCTGCCGCCACAACTTCTTCATGCGTCGCCTCCGGCCGGGCATATTTGATATTGTCCTCAATCGTGCCGGTGAACAGATGGGTATCCTGCAGAACAATCCCTAACGACCGCCGCAGATCATCCTTGCGGATCAGCTTAACGTCGATGCCGTCATAGGTGATCGAGCCTTTCTGTACGTCGTAGAATCGATTGATCAGGTTGGTCATCGTCGTTTTGCCCGCGCCGGTCGCGCCGACAAAGGCCAGCTTCTGCCCCGGCTCGGCAAACAGTTCGATGTCATGCAGTACGGTTTTGCCTTCAACATAGCCGAAGCTGACATCGTGGAAGCGAACGTCGCCGGTCAGTTCGACATAATCGACGCTGCCGTCCTCATGGCAATGTTTCCAGGCCCAGTGGCCTGTCGTCATTTCCGCTTCACTCAGCCGTCCCGCCTCATCTTTATTGACATTGACCAGCGTTACGCGGCCGTCATCCACTTCGTGCGGTTCATCCAACAACTTGAAAACCCGCTCCGCGCCGGCCATCGCCATGATGACGGAGTTCAGCTGCTGCGAAATCTGGTTCAGCGGACCGTTGAACGATTTATTCAAAGCCAGGAAGGAGGCCAGGCCGCCCAGTGTCAAACCGCTGATGCCGTTGACTGCCAACACGCCGCCGATAAACGCACACAGAACATAGGAGATGTTGCCCAGATTGCCAACGATCGGCATCAGGATATTGGCATATTTATTTGCTTTGTAGGAAGCTTCGCACAGATCCTCATTGATCTGATTGAATTCCTCGATCGCCTTCTGTTCATGCGTGAACACCTTGACGACCTTCGCGCCTTCCATCATTTCTTCGATATATCCGTTTTCTTTCCCCAGCTGCCGCTGCTGCGCGCCAAAGTAACGACCTGACTTGCGCATGATTTTCTGCAGCGCAAACTGCATGACCACAACCATCATCAGGGTGACCAGCGTCAGCGGCACGCTCATGACGATCATTGAGAAGAAAACCGAAACGATCGTAAACAGCGAGGACAGAAATTGAGGAATGCTCTGGGAGATAACCTGCCGCAGCGTATCAATATCGTTGGTATAGACGCTCATGATATCCCCATGCGCATGCGTATCAAAATATTGGATCGGCAGTTTTTCCATGTGGCTGAACAGATCATTCCGCAAATCATTCATCGTGCCTTGAGAAATAACAACCAAAATTTTCTGATAAGCCAGATTCGAAATCACACCTACCAAATAGATACAAGCCATTGTACTTAACGCCTGAAACAGCGGCGTAAAATCCGGACTGGCGCTTTGCACTAACGGTGTGATGTAGCCGTCGATCAGCGTTTTCATGAAGACTGAAGACGCGACTGAAGCCAGCGATGAAATAATAATACAGATCAGAACGATAGCGTAACGGAATTTATATCGGCTGAGGATGTAGCTCATCAGTCGTCCCAGCACTTTCGTGTTCAGCTTTTCGCCGTTGGTTCCCACGTTTCTAGGCCTGCTCATGTTCATCCTCTCCTTTCTTCTGCGTTTCGTAGACTTCCTGATAAATCGCGTTGCTCGCCAACAGTTCCGCATGCGTGCCCACGCCTTCAATCCGCCCTTCGTTAAGCACGACGATCCGATCGGCGTCTTCAATGGAGGATATCCGCTGTGAAATGATCAGCTTGGTCGTATTCGGAATTTCTTCCCGGAACGCCTTGCGGATCATACTGTCGGTGCGGGTATCGACGGCGCTGGTGCTGTCGTCAAGAATCAGAACTTTCGGTTTTTTCAGCAATGCCCGCGCGATGCACAAGCGCTGCTTCTGACCGCCGGAGACGTTAGTTCCGCCTTGTTCGATATAGGTGTCGTAACCCTTCGGGAATTGCCGGATGAACTCGTCGGCGCAGGCAAGCTTGCAGAGATCGGAAGAGCA
>NZ_CFQZWI010000161.1:0-4204 GCF_986127675.1 Holdemania sp.
CCTTCCGATCTCGCACGGTTTCCGCGTACTGCGGCACAACGGTCTGCGCGACGACGGTCAGACCAATCGCGACGCCGGCCTGCGGCAATAACGCCCAGCCCAGATACTTCTGCACCGGTTCGCTGGCATGCATGATCTTTGCCCCTGCCCAGGCGCCCAAGAACTTGCCGACCACGCGCATGACGACATAAATGATGCCGACCAGGCCGATCGAAGGCAGGATGCTCAGCTTCAGATCCGCCCCGGAAAGGACGAAGAACGCCATGAAGATCGGCGGCGTCAGGCGGTCGGCAATCGCCATGACCTTGTCGCTTTCGTTAGAGATGTTCGCAAAGACCGCGCCCATCGCCATGCACGTCAGCAGATCCGAGAAGCCAAACGTGCTGGAAACAAACAGCGCAATGAAGATAAACGCGTAGATCAGCGCCTGCCGGTTATCTTCATCATGGAAAAACTTCAGTGGAATCAACATCAGAAAACCCAGAACGGCGCCGCTGCCCAGCGAACCGAGAATCTCGATCACCGGATCCATCAGCTGCATCATCAGATTACCGCTGCCCGGGTTTTCGATCATCTGGGCGATCGCCACCGCGATACCGAAGCCGATTAACGCAACCGCATCGTCCAGCGCGACGACGCTCAGCAGCGTTTCCGTCACCGGCCCCTTCGCACGATACTGGCGGATGACCATGATCGTCGCCGCCGGCGCGGTCGCCGCCGCGATGGCTCCCAGCACAAACGAGAATGCCGGATCAAAACCGAAGGCGATCAGCGAGGCGATAACCAGCACGACCGCCACCATCGCTTCCAGAATCGCGATGACGATCGGCGTCATGCCGACGCGTTTGAAATAGCTGGCCTTGAATTCACTGCCGATTGAAAAGGCGATGAAGCCCAGCGCCACGCTGGAAATAAAGCCGAGCTGACTGAGCGCATCGGCGTGCACAAGATTTAAAATGGATGGACCGACGATCAGACCGCCGATCAGATAGCCGGTGACGTTCGGCATTTTAACCAGCTTCATCAGCCGGCCGAAAACCAATCCCGTCAGCAGCAGGATCGCTAAACTCATTAACTGCTGCATCGTGATTACCCCTTCTTCACAATGCCCTTAACATAGCTGACCGGCACCGTGAAGACGACGCCCGTGTTCGGCTCGTCCAGATTGCCGACGTTCTTCTCAATGATCTGCACCGCGTGTTCGACATCCTCATGATTGAGCACCATGAAGATCGTCTTACTGTTGACCTGCGAGTTGTTTAACAGCGCTCGCAGCGAGCCGAACAGATAATCGTGATCCGCCAACAGCCGCGCCATCCCCGCGCTGTCGATGATCGTCGCGCTGAATTTCTTTTCATTCGATAAGTCTTTCAGCAGCTGATCTAATTTATCAATCTGATTCATGACAAAAAATAATAATTCCATACAACGTCCCTCTTTTCTTAAAACCTGTTTTATTATAGCACCGGTTTTCCGTTTGACAAGGAATTTCCCCGCAAGAAAACCGCAGATTTGGGAATACTGGAAACGAGGTGATTTTTTTGGAAAAATCAAGCGCTTTCACCGTCGAGTTCTCCGCCGATCTGCACCGGCGGCTGCCGATTGAGGAGAGCTTTGACTGCGTCAGCACCGTCTTTGATCTCAAGCAAGGTCAGGGCGAGCTGATCTTTATCGACGGCTTCGCCAAGGACGAAGTAATGGAGAAAATCATGGAGCACATGATGAAGCTGGATCCGCTGGCGGAGGCTTCTGTCAGCGGCTGGCTGGCCCGACAGATCCCCTATCTGGAAGTGGAAGGCACGACCGATCTGGCCAAAGCAGTTGACGCCGTGTTGAGCGGAACGCTGTTGTTTCTGGCCGAGGGCGCGCAGGAAGCGGTGCTGATCGACGCCCGCAGCTATCCGGTGCGCTCGATGCAGGAACCGGAGGATGACCGCGTGCTGCGCGGCTCGCGTGATGCATTCGTTGAAACGCTCATCTTCAATACTGCTTTGATCCGCCGGCGGATCCGCGATCCGCAACTGATCTATGAATATGTTCAGGTTGGCAGCCGGTCCAAAACCGATGTCGTGCTGTGCTATCTGAGCGACAAGGTTGATCGAAAACTGCTGGAGAAGGTACGGACGAAACTGAATGACACCGAGGTTGATGGTCTGAGTCTGTCTCAGGAAAGTCTGGCGGAATGTCTGCTGCCCAGGCAATGGCTCAACCCGCTGCCGCGGATCCGCTTTACCGAGCGCCCCGATACTGCCAGCGCCAGTATCCTTGAAGGCAATCTGATCGTGCTGACAGACAACACGCCCTCAGCGATGATTCTGCCGACGCATTTCTTCGATTTCTTTCAGGAAGCCAATGATTATTACTTTCCGCCTTTGATCGGAACGTATTTAAAACTGGTGCGGATCCTGATCTTTTTCCTGACGTTATTCTTTACGCCCTGCTGGTATCTGGCGCTGCGCTGTCCCTGGCTGCTGCCGGAAAATCTGCATTTCATCCTGATCGAACAAAGTGCCGCAATTCCGGTATTAGCGCAGCTGTTGATCATTGAGGTGATGATCGACGGTCTGCGGCTGGCGTCGTTAAACACCCCTTCGTCTTTATCCAGCGCCTTCAGCATCCTCGGCGCAGTGATCTTGGGCGAATATGCCGTCAGCACCGGCTGGTTTAACGGCGAGGTCATTTTATATATGGCCTTTGTGGCGCTGAGCAATTATGCCCAGCCCAGCTTTGAACTGGGGTACAGCTTCAAATTCTTCCGGATGAGCTTGTTGATTCTGATCGCGCTGTTCGGCCCGTGGGGGCTGGTTTTGGGAACTGCCGCAATCATCATGCTGATGCTGAAGATCGACACATTGTCAGGCAACTACTGCTATCCGCTTTATCCCTACGACGGCACAAAGCTGCGCTCGCTGCTTTTGCGCAAGCCGGCGGACCATCGCCATCCCGGACAAAAACAATAAATTATTTTCCTTCATTTTCTCTGGAATCAAACGGCTGCGGCATGGATCACTCTCCCATGCCGCAGTCTTATCTTATTCGTTCATTTCATTCTTCAAGACGGAACAAAGCGGCTCCAAGGCGTTCGGATCGCACCAGTCGCAAGCCCCCCGCACTTCGCTTTCCAGCATTGCCCGCGCCCAGGGCTTTAGAGTAGCCGGATCTTTTTTAAGCAGTGATTTTTTCAGCATCCGGCACAGCGTGCGGTCCATAAAATTCATCTGCTGTTCATCATAACGCCCCCGGCCGTAAAATAACGCCGCATCCGGCAGCCTTTCGTTCAGCCAATGCTGCATCCGATTCAGTTCGTCCGCATCCGCCGGACTGGCGCCCACCGCAAATACGGCGATCATCTTCCCGTTTAAACGCGCCCGGTGTTTTTTCAGAAAATCTACGCCGGCCACCGTTCCAGCATACACGCCGCCCACCAGCACGATTCTTGCATAACGATCAAAATTTTTCGGATCAAAATTTTTTGTTTCCGCCAGATCGCTGGCTATCCGTTCCGCCAGCCACCTGGCATATTGCCGCGAAGCGCCGTACTTTGATTGAACCAGAACCAGAACTTTTTTCATGCCCGTTCTCCTTCCAGCGCGTCGATTCCCGCCGCTAATTTAACCAAAAGCTGAAAAAGCTGTTCCGTTTCCGCTTCGCTGAAATCCGCGAACAACGTCGCCAGCCGCTGTTGGAACAAAGTGCTCAGCGAATTAAAATAAGCCTCCAGCGCCGGCGTGGGTTCAATCCGTGAGGCGCGGCTGTCTGCGGCGTCAGGATGCACGCAAACAAATCCTTTTCGCTGCAGCGCTTCCGCCAGCTTTTTCACATTCTGACGCGAACAGCCTGACAATTTGCCTGACTGCGTGAGGGTCAGCTGCTGATCAGACTGCCGGACCATTGTTAAAAGCATGAACTGTTTCAACGTAACCTGCGGTATTTCATGATCAAAAACTGTCTGAAGCCGGTTCGCGGCGATCATCAGCTGGCTGAAGATCGCTTTTCGCTGATGTTCGGGCGTATCGGAAAAGCGCCTCACCAAATCGGAAATTTCCATGTTGTTCTCCTTTTACAGGTAACAAGTTACCTTTTTTGTTTCATTGTAACAAGCCGCGGCACAGCTGTCAATCGCCGCCGGCACACTTCAAGACGGCAAGGAATAGGGTAGAGGGAAAATAAATTTCGCCCCTCCCATTGCACCGTACGTACGGAT
>NZ_CFQZWI010000162.1:0-4033 GCF_986127675.1 Holdemania sp.
GTGCTCTTCCGATCTTACGTTCCCGACAGTCTTTGATGAGGACGGACAGGTCAATTATAACTATGGCGTGACCGGACTGCCGACGACGTATCTGATCAATACGGAAGGCAATGTATATGGCTATATGCCGGGGGCCATGGATAAGCAGACGATGCTGCAAATCATTGATATGGCGCGCAACAACGAAGCATATTGAGCGTGAGATTGAGCGAATTTTCAAAGGTCGGCAGTCGGGAAACGGGGAAGCGGCTGCTTGCTGAGGCCGTGAACTCAGGACGGATTTGCCGCAGATTTGAAAAGAGATAGAAAAGGAAACAGAAAAGGTAAATTTCAGAAATTGAAGTTTATCTTTTTTTTCATAGAAGTTGAATGGGATTGCAAACTGCAGAAGAAATGAAAAACAGGGCTAAAAATAAAAAAGTCGGAGCCACCGACTTTTCCAGGAATCAGGGTCTGCGAAAGGAAGCGCAGGACCCACGGGTTAAGTAAAATGAAAGAGAGGAAAAAGAGGAAACTGTTCATAAGGTTAAATTCATTTTACTTAGATCTAAACAGGAATTTGATCAGGACCATCAAGTTTCTGTTTATGGTTAGTAGTTTAAACTGGTTGGTAAAGATTGTCAAGCAATTTTCAACTTTGATTGTAAAAATTTCATCATTCATGAAAATAGTTTCTTTCGTGAAACTTACAAATAAGGAATGCATGACAATGTATTGAAAACTTCGGGACGCCAAGAAAGAACGGGATCATCCCGGAAACAGGGTAACGAGGGGATCTGGCTCTGCTTCGTCAAAGCTCCGGATTTGTTCCATGATCTTTTTCAGATTCATTTCCCCAACGGCCAGATATTCCAGCCCGGAGCGATCGCCGGCAGTATGATAATGGCCGGTGGATTCGTCGATCATCGTATTTTTGGCTGTCAGATGAATTTGTCCGGTATGCGCGAGCTTGAGAACCTGCCGGGCATTGTATTCCCGCACTCCGCCCCCAGGCAGAATCTGAATCTGATCGCCATAGAGATCCTGCAGGCGGCCTAATTCTTTGCAGCCTTCCACGATATTCGGATAGACTGCGCCGCCGCTGGTCAGCACACGTGTGATGCCGCAGCGGATCAGAGTCTTCAGCGAGTCTTCCATATTTTCTGTGCTGTCGTAAGCTTTGTGGAAAATGGCTTCCTTGCCCCGGGCAGCCTTAACCATTTGACAGGTCCGGTCTTCGTTAATGCTGCCATCCTCATTCAGAAAGCCGAAAACCAGACCGTCGGCGCCATGATCCATAAAGATCTCAGCATCCTTCAGCATAGCCTGAAACTGCGGCTCAGTATAATCGAAGCCGGCGCCCCGCGGCCGGATCATCACGCAGATCGGCAGGCTGACCCGACGTTTCGCTTCCAGGAATGTACCCAGCGACGGTGTCAGGCCACCCAGCTCCAGCGCGTGGTTCAATTCGATCCGATCTGCCCCCAGCTTTTCCGCCAGCAGGCAGTCGTCGACGCTGCCGCAGCAGACCTCGACAATAATGTGTTTTTTCATAACGATCTCCTTCCTTGAAATGACCTGGTTACCACCATGGATCATTTCCGGTGATTTGATTTCATTGTAGCCTTCATGTTTGGAAAGTGCAATCAGAAGTGATGCCGGAGATGGCATTTCCCCTTTTGATTTCGATTTTGTTTCCAATCCGGAATGTTTTCTTTCTTGATTTCCGTAGAAAATCGTTAAAACGCAGGAAAACACTGGTCACTGTCAGGAACCTCTGCTATAATGACAAACGTAAAAGTTCACCGTATATTCCTGAGGATCGGGCACAGGAGTTTCTACATGGCGGCCGTAACCGTCATTCTACGATGGAAGCCTTTCTTCATGCTTCTGTCCTCGGGAAGCTTTTTCTTTTACGGCGAAGCTTTTTAGAAAGTAAGGGGAATTATGTTAGAAAAGTTATTTAAGCTGTCTTCTCACAAAACGACGGTCAAAACGGAAATATTGGCCGGTCTGACCACCTTCTTAGCCATGGCGTATATTCTGGCGGTTAATCCGGGTATGCTGGGGGCCACGGGCATGCCGGTACAGTCCGTCTTCCTGGCGACGGCGATTGCGTCTGGCATCGCCTCCATTCTGATGGGCGTGCTGGCGAACTATCCGGTTTCCTTAGCTCCGGGCATGGGCGTCAATGCGTTCTTCACTTATACCGTCTGCATGCAGTTCGGCTACAGCTGGCAGGCGGCTCTGGCCGCGGTCTTTGTTTCTGGAATAATCTTCATCGTTATTTCGGTCACAGGCTTGCGTAAAATGATCATCAACGCAATTCCGCAGCAGCTGAAACTGGCCATCGGCGCGGGCATCGGCTTCTTCATCGCGTTTATCGGCTTGAAGAATGCCGGCATCATCGTCGCCAATGAATCGACGTTCGTCGCTTTGGGAAAACTGACGGATCCGGTGGTTCTGCTTGCGATCTTCGGGTTGGCGCTGACGCTGATCCTGTTGGCAAAGAAAGTCACGGCGGCCGTGTTCTGGGGCTTGATCGGCACCGCGGTGGTCGGGGTCATCGCGGGATTGTGCGGAGTAGCGAATATGCCGCAGCTGCCGACGGCGATCATGCAGTTCAACTTTGAAATGCCGACGCTGGGTGCGTTTATGAGCGGCTTCGGCGAACTGTTTTCACATAAGGATTTCATCGTCGTCATCTTCTCCTTCCTGTTTGTTGACTTCTTTGATACGGCGGGAACGCTGGTTGCAGTGGCAAACCGGGCAGGGTTGGTCAATGAAAAAGGTGAACTGGAAAATATTGAAAAAGCACTGCTTTCGGACTCCGTCGGCACCTGTGTGGGCGCTGTCTTGGGGACTTCGACGGTAACGTCGTTTGTAGAATCGACCTCGGGTGTTGAGGTAGGCGGACGGACGGGCTTAACCGCGGTGACGACCGGCGTTCTGTTCTTGTTGTCGATTGTCTTCTTCCCGCTGCTTTCCGTCGTGACCAGCGCGGTTACGGCGCCGGCTCTGATCGTCGTCGGAATTCTGATGGCGCAGCAGCTGGGCGGCATCGAATGGGATAACTTCATCTTCGCGTCGACCGGCTTCATGGCGATCATTATGATGATTCTGTGCTATTCGATTTCCGACGGTATCGCGTTAGGGTTTATCACCTATGGCGCGGTGATGCTGGGCAGCGGCAAGGCGAAGGAAGTCCGGCCGATTATCTGGATTCTGGATATCGTCTTTATCCTGTATTTCATCATCTGATTCATCCATCATTTTCTGTGGTAATCCGCCACTTTCGATGGTAAAATAAACAAAGGAAAAAGTGAATTAGAATACTCGTTATTTTAATTCACTTTTCAATTCCAAAACAAAGGAGGCAACACGATGGCTGATAAAATTATCGTTCTCGATTTCGGCAGTCAATATAACCAGCTGATCGCCCGGCGGATCCGGGAGTTCGGCGTCTACAGTGAGCTGCATCCCAATACGATGACGCTGGCGGAGATCCAGGCCCTGGGGGATGTGAAAGGCATTATTTTCAGCGGCGGACCGAACAGCGTCTATGATGAGAATGCGTTCAAATGTGATCCGGCAATCTTTACGAGCGGTCTGCCGATTCTGGGAATTTGTTACGGCATGCAGATGACGCATTTCATGAACGGCGGCGACGTGCGTTCGTGCAACAGTAAGGAATATGGGCGGACTGAGATTGAGATTGAATCGGATTCTCTGTTGTTCAAGGGGCTGCCAAAGAAGCAGACCGTCTGGATGAGCCATGGCGATCAGGTGTCCAGGCTGGCTCCGGGGTTTGTGAAGGACGCTTCCAGCTCTACTTGTGAATTTGCTTCGACGAGCAATCCGGAAAAGCGGATATATACGGTACAATTCCATCCGGAAGTGCGGCACAGCGAATATGGCAACGAGATGCTGAAAAACTTTGTATTTGAAATCTGCCATGCGCAAAATAACTGGTCAATGCACAATTACATCGACATGCAGATTGAGAAGATCCGCGCTCAGGTCGGTTCGGACAAGGTTCTGCTGGCCTTATCGG
>NZ_CFQZWI010000163.1:0-4031 GCF_986127675.1 Holdemania sp.
GGAGTTCAGACGTGTGCTCTTCCGATCTGGTATTCCAGAACTATGCCTTGTATCCGCATATGACCGTGCAGCAGAATATCATGTTTCCGTTAGTCAACGCAAAAGTGAAAAAAGAGGAAGCGCTGGCGCGGTGTATGGAGATGGCCAAGCTGGTCAAGGTCGATGATCTGCTGAAGCGTAAACCGTCGCAGCTTTCCGGTGGTCAGCAGCAGCGGGTGGCGATCGCCCGGGCGTTGGTCAAGCAGCCGAAGGTTCTGTTGTTGGACGAACCGCTGTCCAATCTGGACGCGCGTCTGCGTTTGGAAATGCGTGAAGAAATTCGCCGCATTCAGAAAGAAACCGGCGTCACGACGATTTTCGTGACCCATGATCAGGAAGAAGCGATGAGCATCACTGATGAAATCGTGTTGATGAAAAAAGGTGTTATCCAGCAGCAATGCTTCCCACAGCGGATGTATCTGGAACCAGCTAATCAGTTTGTTGCCGGCTTCTTAGGCAATCCGCCGATGAATTTCGTGGAGGTTCAGGCTGAGCAGGGGATGATCCGCTTGAACGAAGCGCATTATTCGGTGCAGGAAGACATCAGCGGAACGGTGTTGGCCGGTATTCGTCCGGAATCGTTTACGCTGGGAGAGGAACTGACGGTCCTGGTAGAATCCGTGGAAATCCGCGGCCGCGACCAGCTGATCACCTTCACGCTCAATGCCACTCCGGTTCACGCCCTGATCGACAGCGTGCATTTAGTCAAAGCCGGTGCGCCGATCTCCCTGGCTATTAAGGGTAAGCGCATCTATCTGTTTGACAAGGAATCCGGCCGGCGGCTGAATAAGGAATTTAAGTATGAGTAAGGCTCCGACGATAAAAAAACGCTCCGCGTGGAAGAAATTCTACGAGAGCTATAAAGCCTATCTCTATCTCGCTCCGGCGATTTTAGTCATGCTGGTTTTCGTACTCTATCCGCTGGTGAAAGTGTTCCGGATGGGTTTTTATACAAAGTACAACTACCTGACGGAAGTCGGCAAGGGGTTTGGCCTGAAGGCGTTTGAGCATGTTCTCGGCGATCCATCCTTCCAGCTGGCGCTCAAGAATACGCTGATCATCTTTGGGGTAGGCCTGCCGATTTCGCTGATTATCGCGCTGGTGATCGCCGTCTTGATCAACTCCAAAGTCAAATTCAAAGGCGTTTTCCAAACGGTGTATTTTCTTCCGTATGTCACCTCGATCATTGCGATCGGTATCGTGTTCCGCTGGCTGTTCCACTCGGAATATGGTTATATCAATTATTTTCTGAGCCTGTTCGGGATTCCGGCAATGAAGTGGCTGTCGGATCCGAAGCTGGCGATCTGGGCGGTTACGATCTTCTATATCTGGAGCGGCCTGGCCTTTAAGATCGTACTGTTTTTGGCAGGCTTGCAGAAAATTGACGAGCAATACTATCAAGCGGCTCGGATTGATGGAGCGAGCAAGCTGCGGACGTTCTTTCACGTCACGCTGCCGCTGTTGTCGCCGACGCTCTGGATGGTCATCATGGTATCAGTGATCTACGCCTTTAAGCTGTATAATGAAATCTTTTCGCTGTTTTCCGGTCAGGCGGGTCCGGCCAACAGCGCGATCACCGTCGTTTATTACATTTATGATATGTTCTATAACCGCAATCAGGTTCATTATGCCTCGGCGGCCGCGATCATTCTGTTCATCATCATTACAGTCGTGACGATGATCCAGAACCAAGTGTCCAAGCGGTTCATCCATTATAACTAGGAAGGGGAGAGCGTGATGAAAAAGAAAAACAAGCTACCCGGTCAGCTGGGCACATTGCTTAAATATGCCTTCCTGATCGCCGGCGCGCTGTCGATGCTGTTCCCATTTCTCTGGATGATTCTGACGGCGTTCAAAACCTTGGACGAATCGATCCGGATTCCGCCGATCTGGTTCCCGAAGGAATGGATGGCGGTAAACTTCAAAACGGTTTTCGATACCGCTCCTTTCGGGCAGTATTTCATCAACACCTGCATCATCGCGACGATCTCCACGCTGCTGGCGGTTGTGGTCACGGTACTGGCGTCCTTCGCCTTTTCCGTTCTGGAATTCAAGGGGAAGAAATTCTGGTTCTGGCTGTTTCTGTCGACGATGATGGTGCCGACGGAGCTCTTGATCATCCAGAACTATGTCACCGTCTCCCATCTGGGCTGGCTGGATACCTACCAGGGCATTATTATTCCAACCCTGGCCAGCGGGTTTTACATCTATATGCTGCGCGAATATTTTATGCAGGTACCGCCAATCTTATATAAAGCCGCGAAGATCGACGGCTGCAGCGACTGGCGTTATCTGTGGAAGGTCATGGTCCCCATGAGCAAGAATGCGATCGCAACGATCTCGATCCTGCACTTCATCACGACCTGGAATTCCTTCCTGTGGCCGTTAATGGTCACCAACAGTCCGGACAAGCGGGTGCTGACGACCGGCTTGATGTACTTCAACAACGACGCTTCATCCTTCGTGAATCTGCAGATGGCCGGCGCCTGTGTCGTCATTCTGCCGATGGTCGTCTTCTATCTGATCTTCAGAAAGCAGATCATCAACGGCGTCGCCCGCGGTGGTATTAAAGGGTAGCCTTGGGCAGGCCCTTTGATATATAAAATAAAGAGAGGAAAGAAAACATGAAAAAAGGCTTAATTTGCATTCTTTCTCTGATGATGGTTCTCGGCTTAGGCGCTTGCTCGTCCAACGGCGGCAAGACGACGGAACCGGAGAACGGCGGCTCGGACAAGGCCGCTTTAGTCACAGAGATCACCAGCCCGATCAGCATTGAATTCTGGCATAACTGTACCAACATCCAAGAGGAAATCGTCAACCAGCGGGTTGAGGAATTCAACAGCACGATCGGTAAGGAAAAAGGCATCACCGTCACCGCGATCAACCAGGGCTCCAGTGCGGAAGTCAACAACAAGGTTGTCGGCGCGGTCAAGGCAAAGAACGCTCCGGCGGTGGTTCTGTCCCAGCAGACCTATGTGGAAGATCTGCTCGCCTCCGAAGCGGTGGTCGATCTGACGCCGTATATCAACGATGCGGCGGTCGGCATGACGGACTACGACGATATCTATGAATCGTTCAGAACATTCGGCGCCAACTATTCCGTCGAAGGAACGTATTCGCTGCCGTTTACAATGTATACGGAAGTGCTGTACTACAATCAGAAATTCTTTGAAACCAACGGATTAACCGTGCCGACAACCTGGGAGGAGCTGGCTGAAACTTCTGCGAAGATTCAGGCGATCACAGGCAAGCCGGCATTTGGCACCGACTATCCGGCGGATATGTTCATCACGCTGACCAAGCAGTTCGGCGGCGATTACACCAACGTCAAGGGCGAACTGTTATTCAACAGCGAGGCAGCCATCAAGGCGCTGACCTACATGCAGGAAAATATCCAGAACGGCAATTTTCGGTTAGCGGGCGAAGACATGTTCTTCTCCGGTCCGTTTGCCAACGGAATCGTTCCGATGTATATCGGCAGAACCGTGGAAAGCCAGTACATTTCCAGCAAGATCGCGGATCCGGAACAGGTTGTCTGGGCTTCCGCCGCAATTCCGCAGGCTGACGCTGCCAACAAGCAGGTCATTTCCAACGGTTACGTTTTAGCGGCGCTGAACCAATCCGGCAATGCGGAACAGAGCTATGCGGCTTATGAATTCATCAAATTCATGTCAAGCAAGGAATCCAACCTGCCGATGACGCTGAACACGGGGTATCTGCCGATCCGCCAGAGCGTGGTTGACGATGCAGAATACAAAGCATTCGTGGAAGCGGGCACCAACGACACGAAGATCTCCGGTCCGGCTCAGTCCGACGCTTACTTCTTCCTGCCGGCGTTCTCGACGGACGACTACACATCCAGCGCAGTTTATGAAGCGGTGAAGACGATGATGGACGAAGTGCTGGTCAATTTCAAAGATCCGGCAGCGGCCATCGAAGCTTGCCTGAACAGCCTGAAATAACCAACGACAGGGAAGGGGAGAGATCGGAAG
>NZ_CFQZWI010000164.1:0-3933 GCF_986127675.1 Holdemania sp.
GCCGGAATGAGAGCCCGCGCCGTGCTGGCGGATCCGCGGATCTTCGTGCTCGACGAGGCGACCGCTTCGATCGACACCGAAACGGAACAGGTGATTCAGTATGCCATCGAACACCTGATGAAAGGCCGGACAAGCTTCATCATCGCGCACCGGCTCTCGACGATCGTCAACGCCGATTTGATTCTGGTCATGAAAAAGGGTAAGATAGTAGAACAGGGAACGCATAGCGAACTGATGCGGTTGAACGGCTATTATGCCCGGCTGTATACCGCGCAGTTCAACGAAGACCTGGAGAACCAGCTGCTTAACCGCGGCCGCAGTTAAAGGAGAGGAAGTCAAACCATGAAACTGGAAGTCGGAACGCGTTGTCCGTTCCATATTGAAGAAGGCGTGATGATCGATTTTGTCGAGGATCAGTGGCTGATCTTGATCAAAGACGCTGTGTGGCAGGATGAGGAAATCAAGGCCTTCCGCCGCAATCTTGGCCGGCTGGCATTTCTGCCACTGGATACCGTCGTGTTCTTTACCGTCAATATCGACGACGTGCTGGAAACTTCGGATCTGCCGTTTGTGATTCAGGAAAGTGAAAGCACGGATGCCATTCTGGCTCAGGCAACAATGCCGGTGACGCTGGCGCTGATCTCAAGTCAGGACGAGGTGCTGGCGCTGCGGCAGCTGACGCTGGGCAATGCGGAAAGCTCGCAGGTGAAAGCGCAGCTGAAACGGATTCTGGAAGCGGGTTATGAAGCGGAAGTGTCAAACCATCAGATCGACAAGACGCAGGCTCGCTACCAGCCGTATGAGCTGGAAGAAAAGGCGCTGTTTACCGCGGCGTTCTAAACTTGAAAAAAGGAAATGAAAGAAGCATGGAAGCGATGAAAATTGACACCGCTTCCATTTTCATTTCTGCTTGACAACTTCGCCCTTGCGACGTATTCTGAAAAAGTTCGCTTTCAGGGGGAGTATATTTATGGAAGTTCAAACACATAAAATGTCGTTATTTCATTATACGTGGCCGATCTTTATCGAGCTGCTTTTGCAGATGTTAGTCGGCAATGTCGACCAGATGATGATGAGCCAGGTGTCGCAGAACGCCGTCGCGGCGATCGGCAATGCCAATCAGATCGTCAATGTTCTGATCATTACGTTCAGCGTGATCTCGCTGGCGATGACGATTCTGGTCACCCAGTATTTCGGCAGCGGCAACCGCGAACGGGTTGGAGAAACCTATTCTCTGGCGCTGTTTGTCAATTTTGTTTTCGGGTTGGGAATCAGCGTCGCGCTGGTGTTCTTCAACCGTCCGATCTTTGCCTGGATGCATGTGCCGGCGCAGATTCTGGACGACTGTGCAATCTATATTACAATCATCGGTCTGGGCATGGTACTGCAGGCGCTGTTTATGACATATGTCGCGATGTTTCGCACACAGGGTTGGATGAAGCAGACCATGGCGGTGTCGGCGGTGATGAACGTGCTCAACATCATTGGAAACTTTCTTTTGATTCAGGGCGTCGGACCGATCCCGCCGCTGGGCATCGCGGGCGTCGCGATCTCCAGCACGGTGAGCCGGCTGATCGGCCTGGGCTTGCTGATCGTCCTGTTTAATCTGCGCACAACGATTGAGGTCCATCTGCGCAGCCTCAGCCCGTTTCCCTGGGGCCAGCTGAAAAAGCTGCTGGCGATCGGGATTCCTTCCGGCGGGGAAAGCGTATCCTACAATCTGTCGCAGATGGTGATCACCAAGATTGTCAACGGCTTCGGTACGGCGGTCATCAATACGCGCGTCTATGCGAACATGTTCGCCATGGTCTCGTATATGTACGGCAGCGCGGTGTCGCAGGCGGCGCAGATCCTTGTCGGCGTCCTGATCGGCGGCCGAAAACTGGAAGACGCGCATAAGCAGGTCATGCACACGATCATATATTCCCTGATCATCGGCGTCGGCGTGTCAACGCTGCTCTATATCTTCTCAGATTCGCTGTTCGGGCTGTTTACTGACGATTTGGCCGTGCTGCGCTTAGGCAAACAGGTGATGTTGATCGAGATTTTTCTGGAAGCCGGCCGGGCGGTCAACATGACACAGGTGCGGGCGCTGCAGGCGGCAGGGGATATTCAGTTTCCGATTCTGCTGGGCATCGCTTCACAATGGGGCGTCGCGGTCACGCTCTCGTTTGTCTTTGCGATCGGCATGAATCTGGGCGTGGTCGGCGTCTGGCTGGCCATGATGATCGACGAAGTGCTGCGTGCGATCTTGTTTCTTCTGCGGTGGTACTCGGGCAAATGGAAAACCCGGAATCTGATTGAGAACTGACTGACACGTCAGTTTTTTTATGAAAGTGATTTTCTTATCTGATCGGGTTCTATGGTAAAAAATCCTATCGGGAACATCGTTGTTTTCAATCGCGCTTCATCCGACTGCCGCAAAAGAATCAGAAGCCAAAAAGCCGGCGTGGGATATGCCGGGATAAACTATATGGCGGATTGTCTTGGGGCATGAAAACCGGGATTTGACAAAGTTTGCCGATCCGATCTGGGAGGTGGAATTATTTTTTTCAGTTTTGTATTGACAGGATGAATATAGCGTATATACTGTATATATACAGTAAGAAAGGGTGACGGCATGGAAATCTTTATCAGCAACACGAGCGACAAGCCGTTGTATGAACAAATTACCGCCCAGATCAAAAATCTGATTCTTAACGGCGCGTTAAAGGAAGGGGACGCCCTGCCTTCAATGCGAATCTTGGCCAAGGAGTTAAGAATCAGTGTGATTACAACCAAGCGAGCCTATGAAGAACTTGAACGTGAAGGCTTCATCGTGACGCAAAGCGGTAAGGGCAGCTATGTGGCGGCGCGCAACGTGGAACTGATTCGCGAGGAGAATTACCGCCGGATCGAGCAGCAGCTGCTCACCGCGGTGAATCTGGCGCGTTTAAGCGAGATTTCCCTGGATGAAATGATTGAGATTCTGACCCTGCTGTATAAGGAGGAGTAATCATGGACGCCATTTTATCAATAGAACATCTGCATAAACAATATTCCGGTTTTGAATTGAACAAGATCAGTCTGCGGCTCAATCCCGGCGAAGTCATGGGCTTCATCGGCGAGAACGGCGCGGGCAAGACGACGACGATCAAGTCGATTCTCGGCTTAATCCGCCACGATGGCGAGGTTCGTATTTTTGGCAAACCGTTCGAACAGTTAACCGAGCGGGAGCGCGGGCAGATCGGCGTCGTGCTGGATGGCTGTCACTTCCATGATCCGCTGACGGTCAAACGCGTTGAACAGATTTTATCCAACATTTATCCTGAGTGGGAAAGAACGAAGTTTCTGCAGCTGTGCGAACGCTTCGGGCTGCCGCTGAATAAGAAGATCAAGACGTTCTCGACCGGCATGAAAATGAAGCTGTCGATCATCGCGGCGCTCTCGCACAACGCCCGCCTGCTGATCCTCGACGAGCCGACCAGCGGTCTGGATCCGATCGTCCGCGACGAGATGCTCGATTTGTTTTATGACTTTATTCAGGATGAAACGCATTCGATTCTGTTTTCCAGCCACATCACGACGGATATTGAGAAGATCGCCGATACGGTGACGTTTATCCATCAGGGCCGGCTGCAGTTTTCGCTGCCGAAGGACGTCCTGCATGACGAATATGGGATTGTCAAGGGTTCGCGTTCAGAGATTGAAAAGATCGATTCCGATTCGCTGCTGGCGATTGTGCCGCAGAGTTTGACCTGCCAGGGGTTGGTCCGCAACCGTGAGGAAGTCCGGCAGGCGTTCGGGAAGCTGAACGTCGAAGCAGCGTCGCTGGAAGAAATTATGCTTTGTATGGTGAAAGGAGAAGTTCGATAATGAAAGGCTTATTGTTAAAGGATGTCTTTGTCGTCTCTGAATTTGTCCGTGTGCTCTCGCTGATGGCGATTGTCTTCA
>NZ_CFQZWI010000165.1:0-3750 GCF_986127675.1 Holdemania sp.
TAAGACCCGCATTTTACTTATTTCTAACACCTTAGTTCCCTGCCGTTTTCTCAATTAAAAATGAGTCCCATTTCTGGAACTCATCTGCGTCTTTCTTGTTTCGGTTTTTCTCTCACCAACACTATTTTTGAAAGAGCCTTAAAATCGGTCGTCCACAAGAAAACCCGGTCCTGTGGACCGGGTACTTGGTAATTCTGCATGAAAGCTGAGATTTTTTTGACAGCGTTTATTTCTCAATTTCCTGCAAGCGGGTCTGGACGATTTCCAGCTGCTGCTTATAGGTTTCCAGCTTTTTGCGTTCCGCTTCGACTTTCTCAGCCGGAGCCTTGGCGACAAAGCGTTCATTGGAAAGCATACCTTCCGCACGCTTGATTTCAGCGTTCAGATGCTCGGCTTCTTTTTTGAGTTTGGCTTTTTCCTCTTCCAGATCGGCGACATCGCTCATCGGAATGCATACAGATCCACCTAAAATCGGACGAATGAGCATTTCCCCATCCAGCTCCGCTTTCCAGCTGGCCTTGCACATCTTCTCATAAATCGAAGCAATCGGAGCGTCGACAGCGACCGGCTGGTTCTGGGCGTTCCGGATCGTCATCGCCAGCGGCGCGGACGGCTTCAGATTGTAATCGACGCGAACCTGACGGATCGTCTTGATAACGGAGATCAGCTGATCAACTTCCTCGTTATGGCTTAAGTCCAGACCTTCCACCGGCGTCGGCCAGGCCGCCAGGCAGCATGCTTTTTCGGTATGCGGCAGGACGCTGTAAATTTCTTCGGTGACAAACGGCATGAACGGATGAAGCAGACGGATGATCGCGCGCAGACAGACGATCAGCGTCGACTGGGTCGCCCGCTTGACCTGGGCATCCTCGCTGTTCAATCCAGCTTTGCTTAATTCGATATACCAGCTGCAGAAATCATCCCAGATAAAGCTGTACAGCTCGTTGCCGACCAGCGCGAACTCATACTTGTCCATGTTGGCGGTCACCGAGGCGATCGTTTCATTCAACCGGTTGAGAATCCAGGTGTCGGTGATCGACAGCGTGCTGAGGTCGATGTCCTCGAGCGTGAAATCCTCCGGCATATTCATCATGACGAAACGGGACGCATTCCAGATCTTGTTGATGAAGTTCCAGGACGCTTCCAGCTTTTCCTCAATGTAGCGCATATCCTGACCCGGCGTGGAATTGGTCGTCAGGAAGAAGCGCAGGCTGTCGACACCGTGCTTGGCGATGACGTCCATCGGATCGACGCCGTTGCCCAGCGATTTCGACATTTTGCGGCCCTGGGCGTCGCGGATCAGGCCGTGGATCAGAACATCCTTAAACGGCCGGGACTTTGTAAAGTAGCGGGCCTGGAACGCCATCCGGGCGACCCAGAAGAAAATGATATCATAACCCGTGACCAGTACGTCATTGGGATAATAACGTTCCAGATCCGGCGTTTTATCCGGCCAGCCCAGCGTCGAGAACGGCCACAGTGCGCTGGAGAACCAGGTGTCCAGAACATCCTCATCCTGATTCCAGTTCTCAAGATCCTGCGGCGCTTCCGTGCCGACGTAAATCTCGCCGGTTTCCTTATGATACCAGGCCGGGATCCGATGGCCCCACCACAGCTGGCGGGAGATGCACCAGTCCTCAATGTTTTCCAGCCACTGCGTGAAGGTTTTTTCAAAGCGCGGCGGATAGAAGTTGATCTTTTCCTCAGCCAATTCCTGATGCTTCAGAACATCCTCGGCCAGCGGCTTCATGCGGACAAACCACTGCTTGGAAAGCATCGGCTCAACGATGACGTCGGTCCGTTCGGAATAGCCGACCTGATGGATATGTTTCTCGATGTTGATCAAATTGCCTTCCTGACGGATTTTTTCCGTCAGCTGTTTGCGGCATTCGAAGCGGTCCATGCCTTCAAACTCGCCGCAGCGCTCATTCATCGTCGCATCAGGATTCATGCAGATGATCCGCGGCAGATGGTGGCGTTCGGCGATCGCGAAGTCGTTTGGATCGTGGGCCGGCGTACATTTCATCGCGCCGGTTCCGAATTCGATGTCGATGTAGTCGTCACCGATGATCGGCAGTTCGTCCCCATTCGCCGGATTGACGGCGTGCAGGCCGATCAGATGCTTAAACCGTTCATCGTCTGGATGCACAACGACGCAGACGTCGCCGAACATCGTTTCCGGACGGGTCGTTGCGACCTGAAAGCATTCGCCAGTTTCAACGACCTTGTAGTTGAACGTATACATCGCACCTTCGGTTTCCTTATGAATAACCTCGATGTTGCTCAGCGCCGTCTTGGCCGCCGGATCCCAGTTGATGATCCGCTCGCCCTGATAAATCAGGCCGTCGTTGTAGTAGTCGACAAAAACCTTGGCGACGGCTTTGCTTAAGCCTTCGTCCAGTGTGAAACGCTCGCGGGTGTAGTCCAGCGACAGGCCCATCTTCGCCCACTGCTGACGAATATGCCCGGCATATTCTTCCTTCCAGTCCCAAGCCCGTTCCAGAAATTTCTCACGGCCCAGATCATAGCGGGAAACGCCTTCTTTTTTCAGGCGCTCATCCACCTTCGCCTGCGTTGCGATGCCGGCGTGGTCCATGCCCGGAACCCAAAGCATGTCGTAGCCCTGCATCCGCTTGTAACGGGCGATGATATCCTGCAGCGTCGTATCCCAGGCATGCCCCAGGTGCAGCTTGCCGGTGACATTCGGCGGCGGGATCACGATACAGAACGGATCCTTGCTTTTGTCGCCGGCTGTAAAATAGCCTTCTTTGATCCAGTTGTCATAGCCCTGCTCCACATCCAGATGGTTATATTTCGGGGCCAGTTCCTTTTTCATCAGTTCTTCCTCCTGTTTTTTTATTTTCCTTCGTTGAACAAAAAAAGCGCCCTGCAACAAGGACGCTTGACGCGCGGTACCACCTTACTTCATCTTTGATCAAAGATGCGCTTTCACCAGTAACGACGGCATTCGGATTTTCCTACTTAAAATTCAGAAAATCAACTTCCGGACGACTGTTCACTGCTTCTTCTGACTCCCTTGCACCTTCCGGGAGCTCTCTGATTTCCCAAAGCCGCTACTTCTTCCGTTCAACGTAGATGGCTTTATTATAGGCATTGGATCTCCGCTTGTCAATCGAATTTCAACGAATTCCGACATCTCCGGAAAGGAAAAAAAGCTAGAATACATCGAAAAAGCAAACCAACGAAGTGATAGACGAAAAGTTCAGCCGCGCTTCTTAAAAAAACTGCGGACATTCCCGTTTCAGCATCGCCAGCGCGTTTTTCCAATACGTTTTTTCAACCTCCGATTCCATCGTGAAGTTCAGCTTATCCCTAGTCCAGTTTTCAGCCAGCGGACCGAAAGGTTCCGCCGGCACTTCGAAGCCCAGTTTCTCCATCACCGCTAAGGCAAACTCACGGAACGCCCCGCCGAAAGCCGTCATGATGTTGCCCTCTACGACGATCGGCTCAAAGCGGAAATTTTCTTTTTCCATAAACGGCAGATCGTCCAGCACTTCCTGATAAAATCCACCGCAGTAACAAATCCCATTTAACAACCCCGCCGCCGCTAATAACACCGGGGACACGGAGATCGCGGCAATCAAAATATCCGGCCGCTCCTTGAACCGGGCTAAAAAGTCCAGCTGGCGCTGATCCTTTAACACTTCCGGAAATTCGCTGATTCCCGGAAGAATCAGGCAGTCGATCTCGTCAAGGTTGACTTAGATCGGAAGAGCACACGTCTGAACT
>NZ_CFQZWI010000166.1:0-3706 GCF_986127675.1 Holdemania sp.
TTGCGGCCGGAGCGGACGGTCTGATCATCGAAGTCCATGCCTGTCCGGAATGTGCCTGGAGCGATGGGGCGCAGTCGCTGAAGCCGGCGAAGTTTGCCTCCCTGATCGAAAAGGGCCGTGCGATCGCCAAGGTCATCGGACGCGAGCTGTAAGCCGGAATTCACAAATATCTGCAAAGCACTGCCGCAAGAAGCGGGGGCGTTGATATTCGCAAGCTGTGAAAGTATAGACCTGCAGGACTTCACAGCGGCGTCAAAACCAGACAAAAAGCTGTTTCCCATCGGGTTTTCAGAATCCGGCAGGGAAGCAGCTTTTTTTATTTCTTATCTTTATTCTTTTCCTTCGGCGTCGGCTTGGTTTTCAATTCGGTGAAATCATCCGTGTCGAAGAACTCTGCCAGGGTGATTCCCAATCCGTCGCACAACCGTTTAATCGTGGCGATCGTCGGGGAACTCGTTTCCCGGTTCATCAGATTATTGACCGTCGACTGGGTCATACCGCTGATCTGGGACAACTGGTAGAGGGACATTCCCTGTTCTTTGGCCAACGCCTGAATTCTGAGCTTGATCGTATGGGAAAGCTCGTTGCTCATCTTCATCTCTCCTTTTTTCCTATCATTAATTCTTCCGTTTTTATTTTACCAGAAAAGCCGCACGGTGGACAGCTTTTCTCATGCGAAATTACCCGGAAATCCTCAATCAACAGGAAATGGCGCCGTCATCCGCCAGCTGCAGGATCTCTTTTAAGCCCCCTTCGGCATGCGGACCCAGCGTCATTGCCGTCAGGGCGCCGCAGGCGGAGGCGAGCCGCATACACTCCTTGAGCGTTTTTCCCTGCAGCACTGATGCGGCGTAACCGGCGAAAAAGGCGTCGCCGGCGCCGTTGGAATCGGCCAGTTTGATCGGCAGGGCGGCAAAGCTTTGCGTTTGTTCCGGTTGGATCAGCTGCGCTCCCCGCGAACCGCAGGTCACGACGATCGCCTGCAGGCGGTATTGAAAATAAGTGGTCAGCGGCCGGCCCAGCACGTGTTCTAAAAGCTGACGCTCCTCTTCGTTGACCTTCAGATGCGTGCATAACCGCATCGTCTTTTCCAACAACTCCGGATCGATCTGATCGCACAGCGGCCCCGGATCAAAAAACAAATCCCGTCCGCCGCGGCAGAACTGATGCAGATAGGCAACGGCGTTTTCACTGTCCGCGCCATAGATCAGATACAGACCCGTCAGGCAGCAGGCTCGGTAATTCAACGCCGGAATCCGCGCCGGATCAAATACTCCTTCGCAGCCGCGGTAGGTCATGAATGTTCGTTCCTTCTGATCATCGAGCAGGATCATGCAGAAACCGGTCTTCTGATCCTCGATCACAAACAAACCGTCCATCGCCAAGGCGTTGCGGTGGAAGAAAGCCCGGACCTTTTCGATCGACTCCGCTCCGACCGCAGAATATAAAACCGGATCCAGTCCGAATTTTTTCAGGGTGAACGCGGCGTTGATCGGACAGCCGCCGATCCGTTCAAACGTATCCTGAATCAACGTGTCCTGGCCCTTGACAGGAAACTGACTCAGCAGGCAATACCGGTCCAGACACAGTCCGCCCAGCATTAATACAGGGTTCTCCATGGTTGATTTCCTCGCTTTATTTTTACCATAACGGATATATTATAGTGAACTCAGGCATGAAAGTCCATTGAACCCGAGCGGAAAACGACGAAATTTGGTACCATTGCGCCAACGTTCTATGATAAAATGAAGATGTCGAAAACCCGCGGCCTTTCCGGCTTGCTTTTTTCTTCCGGTCAAGCCGCTGTCAGGGATTTCCACCTTTCCGGTTTCGCCGCTTTTTTCAGGGAAAAAGGTGGGAGACAAAACTAAAGCGAGGTCATAAAATGAAACAATCTGAACAGGAAATGAAAGAATGGGCGCAGCAGCTTAACGCCGTCCATCTGCCGCGGTGGGAGGAGCTGCCGGATATTGACTTGTATATGGATCAGGTCATGACGCTGATGGACCGGTATCTTGATCTGCTTTTAGGTCAAAACCATGAAAAGATCATCACGCCGGCGATGGTCAACAATTATGTCAAGCTGAATCTGATCCCCGCCCCGCATAAGAAACAATACAATCGTGTACATCTGGCATATCTGGTGGCGATTACAATTTTAAAACAGGTTGTGACGATCAAGGAGGTTCGCGTCGGCATATTGTATCAGGCCCATTTAAGCGGCACCCGCAACGCGTATAATCTGTTCTGTTCGCAGCAGGAATACGAATTGAAGAAGGTCGCCGCCCAAATCGATCCGCAGCTGGTGTCCAAGGCTCAGTCAGAACCGATTTCTTTTGATAATCTGGCGCTGAAAATGGCGTCCGGGGCGTTCGCGCAGAAGATTGTCGCCGAAAAAGCGGTTGCGCTGCAGGAGCGGGAATTGAAGCAGATGCAGGAAGAACACAGCCGCAGCCTGCAGAAATGAGCCGCTTCGTCGTCATCGGCGGAGCGAACGTCGATATCATGGGAATTGCCGATCAGGCGCTGCGTCCGCAGGATTCCAATCCCGGAACGATCCGCACGACGCTGGGCGGAGTCGGCCGCAACATCGCGGAAAATCTGGCACGGTTAGACGAGGCGGTCAGTCTGGTCAGCGTGGTTGGGGACGACAGCTTCGGCCGCTGGATTTTGAAACAAGGCCGCGAATGCGGCGTGGATATGCGCTGGGTCCGATCGCTTCCGGGACAGCGGACATCGGCATTTCTGGCCATCCTTGATCCTGATCACGATTTGCACAGCGCGATTGCGGACATGAGCATTCTTCATCAGCTGGATCAAGCCTCCCTGCAGCCGGTGCTGAATTCACTGAAGCGGGGGGATCTGTTAATCTGCGATACCAATCTGGATCCCGAACTGATCCGCTGGATTGTGACGGAAGCTCCCTGCCCGCTGGCGATGGATCCGCTCAGCGCATCCAAAAGTGAGAAAGCGCGGCCGATTTTAAACCGGCTGACATATTTCAAACCAAATCGGGCGGAAGCGGAACGGCTGTGCGGATTTCCGATTCAGACGCCCGCAAAAATCCGTGCCGCTCTGGACTGGTTTGTTAATCAGGGGGTTAAGGAAACCGTGCTTTCCCTGGGGGCGCAGGGAACTGCAGTAGCAGTCGGACAGCGGCGGCTTTTGATGACGGTGGATCCGCTGACCCCCGTCAACACTACCGGCGCGGGCGACTGCTTCTTTGCGGTGTATCTAAGCTTTCGCGCGCAGGGTGCGGCGGTTGAAGACGCGATTGAATCCGCGGCGGCCGGGGCGGCGCTGACCTTAAGCGATCCCTTGTCCGTCAGCCCTTTGCTGAGCCGGCAGTCGCTTGCGCTGCGGCGCGGACGGCAGTCTTGCCGCTGGTTTGATCTGAACCAAATTTAACCTTCTCTTTCGATATTCGCGCGTAGCCGCAATCGAAACCTAACTCCCGATGAAGAAAGAAAAAGGAGCATGATTATGGAAGAAGTATTGAATATTATTCGCGATGAAACGCTGACCTACCAACAACAGCTGCTTGCCTTAGCCCGTCTGGCGGAGAATATGGACGACACGCTGCAGCGTTCCCCGGAATATTGGCAAGGACAGAAAGACGGCATTTTCTGCGACCTGGGCGAGGGGCTGGCGCCGTATCGGCCGCGCTATATCTGCCCAGATCGGAAGAGCGTCGTGTAGGGAAAGA
>NZ_CFQZWI010000167.1:0-3685 GCF_986127675.1 Holdemania sp.
GCTCTTCCGATCTTCGTCGATTTCCGATTGTGTCGGATCCTGATGAACATTCACGGCCTTGCCAAATAAGGAATCCGCGGCCACTTCGCCGAAGCTCTTTTTATCGAATTCCAGCGGATAGACGCAAGGAAAGGAAATAAACAAGGTGCTGTCTGTCGGCAGCGGCAGCGCGGAAATCTCATCGCGGATCAACGTCATGCTTTGGTCTGTCGTATCTTGAACGAGCACCTGATGCGATTCCAGATCAATATCGTAAGGTGCATGATTGGATTCACCGTTGTCCTCAAACAAGCCATAATCATTCTTAATCCGCAGAATGGAAAGAACCGCATCGTCCAGTCGCTCGGTGCTGATGGTTCCCTGATTGACAGCTTCAATCAGGGCCTCGATCACCGGTGTTTGAACATCTTCGCTGTCCGGCTGCAGGACTTTGCCATCGCCCAGAATCACCATGTCCACGCCGGCCTGAATTGCCTGAACTGCCGCTTCTGCCATCCCGTAATGCGCTTCAATGGCATCCATCTGCAGGCTGTCGCTGATGACGATTCCGTTGTAGCCCAACTCATTTTTTAACAAATCGGTGATGATCGTTTTGGATAAAGTTGCGGGAATCTTTTCTTTTTCAATTTTAGGGAACAGGATATGCGAGGTCATAATCGCGCTGACGCCGCTGCGAATCGCCGTTTCAAACGGAATCAATTCCGTTTCTTTCAGCTGATCCAGCGTCTTATTGACAGTGGGCAGGGCGAAATGCGAATCCTCGCTTGTATCTCCATGCCCTGGGAAATGCTTCGCTACGCTGACCACGCCGCCTTCCTGCAAGCCTTTAATCCAGATCGAGGCAAAGCTGGCGACAGCTTTCGGATCATCGCCATACGAGCGCAGATTGATCACCGGGTTGTCCGGATTGGAGTTGACGTCGAGCACCGGCGCGAAGTTCATGTTGAATCCCATGCCGGAAAGCTCATCTGCCATCGACCACGCCAGCGAATACAGATTCTCCTGCCGGCCGGCCGCGATCGCCATCGGGGATGGGAAAATTGTGACGCCTTCGCGGACCCGGTTGACCATGCCGCCTTCCTGATCGATTCCAATGAACGCCGGAATCTGAGTTGCGCCGCGGATGGTGTTCTGGAGCTGTCCGGTCAGCGTCGTCGCCTGCCCGGCGTTTTCGATATTTTTCGCATACACGATGACGTTGCCGATCTTATTGGTTCTGAGCCAGGCCTCAGTTTTCGTATCGACTTCCGTCGTTTCAAAAGAAACGATGACCAGTTGACCCACTTTCTCCTGAACGTCCATTTTTGCGACAAGCTCTTTTAACTGCTGTTCATTGAGCTTTTCAGAAACGGCATTGTTAGAAGGCGTTGGGCTGGGTAAAATTTCCGGAGAGGGAACAGGTTCCGGGCGGCTGCAGCTGGCAAGCATCAAAAGAGATAAAAGCATCGCTGACCACCGCCGGCCGTGAACAGATGAAGAAGCAGGAAAAGCAGGGGAACGGCTCATCGTGCCTGCTCCTTTAAATAATCAATTACTTCAAGCAGATCATTGCGGCTTTCCTGGATTGCTTCCTTCATTTCTTCATCCGGTTTTACAAAGTCATAGATCCAGACGCTTTTCATCCCTGCCCGCTTTGCGGCGATGATGCCGAACTTGGAATCTTCCAGCACAACGCATTTTTCCGGGGCGGCGCCGGCTTTCCGCGCAGCGGTTAAAAAGATTTCCGGATCCGGTTTGCCATGGGTCACTTCATTGCCGCACACGACGCTGTCGAAGTGATAAGGCTTGCCGATACTGCCTAAAAGCGTGTCGACATATTCGCGGTGACTGGACGAAGCGACGCATTTCTTGATGCCTGCCTCGTCTAAATAGTCGAGCAATTCAGTCAATCCTTTTTTATTCAGGCTGCCTTTGTTTTCACACATGCCAAAGATCTTTTTTAACCGGCCTTCGCTGATTTCCGGAAGATGCGGTTTTAGATCCTGATGGTTCTCCATGGCTTTTAAGAATAATTTGTGTCCGCAGCCGATGATCTGATAGAAAAACTCATCGTCTAACGTAATTCCATATTTTCCAGCGATTTCCCGCCAGTTTTCATTAGCGACCTTTTCGGTATCGAACATCAGGCCGTCACAGTCAAAAATTACACATTCTATACTCATTTTATCCACCTCGAATCTCTCAAGATGATTATAATGGTTTTCAAAACAAATGGCTACTTCTTTTCCTGATTCTCCTTCATAAATGCCCGCAGAAGCTTCATGAAAGCCCGCTTTTCAATCCGCGAGACGTAGGATCTGGAAATGTGTTCCTGTCTGGCAATATCCCGCTGCGTCATTTCCTGATGCCCTTCCAGCCCATAGCGGCGGACAAGGATGCTGTGCTCCCGTTCATCCAATAAACCCATGAACTGAGCGAGCTTGCGTTTGTTTTCCTCAAGCATCAATTTGTCGATGGGGTCAGGCTGGTCCGGGGCGGGAATCACGTCGATCAAGGTCAGCTCGCTGCCATCTTTATCCTGACCAATCGCATCATCTAAAGAACGCGTCTGGAAAGCATGCTTGTTGTTGCGTAAGTGCATCAGAATTTCATTTTCGATACAGCGGGAAACATAAGTTGCCAGCTTATGCCCCTTATCAACCTTGAATGTGTCGATGCCTTTGATCAAACCAATCGTACCGATGCTGATGAGATCTTCGGTTTGTTCGCGGCGGATATCGAATTTCTTTACGATGTGCGCGACTAAACGAAGATTGTGTTCGATTAAATCAGCCCGCGCTTCGACGTCGCCTTTGGCCATGCGCTGCAATGCGTCTTGTTCTTCTTCCGCTGTCAAAGGCTGCGGGAAGGAGGTTGTCCGGATGGAACCGATAAAGCAGCTGAAGAAAATCTGTAGCATTTGAAAAAGTTGTGTCCACATAGTTATCACCTTCTTCAACGTATGTTCGATCCTGCGATTTTAGTCGTAATTTGATGAATTTTCTTAATGCGGCACTCTCGATTAAAAGTTCACTTTCTTCCCAATTTGAAGTCAGCAGTCTTCTAGAATTGGATTAAATCCTCGATCCGCTATGAAAATTTTCGATCTTTCCTCAGCAATCGTTTAAAATCAAGACCTTGATTTGTTAACGGCATTGTGTTCTTAAACTTCTATAATTCTTACATTTTGCTCTGTATTGATAAATTTGTGATATGATTTCATTGATAGAATTCCCAAATATTACCATTTTTCAATATAATCTATGATAGAATATAACCGGAATTTTTGGAGGGGGAACGAACATGTTTGCGAATAACAAAATGCGAGAAAACAGTGGACGTCTAATCAAGATCTATCGTGAACGAATGCATCAGGGATCTAAAGATAAACGTTTCAGCTGCAACGAATTTATTTTAGCGACCAGGGAACATCCTTTTTATGAAGTTGTTGAGGGTGAACCGGTTTGTTCCCGAGCTACATTAAATCGTTTAGAGCGGGGACAGATCATCAAAGATGATGAGTTATACGTCTTCTTCATTGAGAAACTGGGGTTTAAGGTCGATGACTTTCCGGGGGTGATGTCACAGGTTGAATTAATTAGTGCTGAATTATTTGAAGCTGTAGAACTGTATGATATTAGGAAAATAAAGGAAATTGATAATAAAATAGAAACTCTATAGATCGGAAGAGCGTCGTGTAGAAAGA
>NZ_CFQZWI010000168.1:0-3434 GCF_986127675.1 Holdemania sp.
GGAGTGACTGGAGTTCAGACGTGTGCTCTTCCGATCTCGATCTTGGGCAGCATGTTAAAGACGGAAAAAGAAAAGGTGACCGTTCAGATCAACGGCGGCGGTCCTATCGGAACGATCATGGCCGACGGCTGGGCGAATGGCGATGTGCGCGGATTTGTCGGCGATCCGGAAATTTATCTGAAATATAACGATACCGGCAAGCTGGCGGTCGGGACGGCAGTTGGCAAGGATGGCTATTTAAAGGTCATCAAACGGATGAACATGAAGAACGACTTCACCGGTCAGGTTGCGCTGGTCAGCGGCGAGATCGGCGAGGACTTCGCGTATTACTTTACAATTTCGGAACAGACGCCTTCTGCCGTATCGCTGGGCGTACTGGTTGATACGGATAACTCGGTGATGGCGTCGGGCGGAATTCTGATCCAGATGATGCCGGAGGCTACGGAAGACGATATCAAGCTGGCGGAAGCCGCGGTCGCGAAGCTGCGCCCGGTTTCGGAGATGGTGAAGGAAGGCCATGACGCCCGGGCGTTAGCGGCGATGTTGTTTGACGATCTGGAAATTCTTGAAGAAAAGCCGATCCAGTGGCATTGCGACTGCAGCAAGCAGCGCTTTAAAGCGGCGCTGACAACGCTGGATCGCTCGGAATTGGAAAAGATGCTGGAAGAAGACCACGGCTGTGAAGTAAAGTGCGAATACTGCAACAATAAAGTTCAGTTTACCGAAGATGATCTCCGCAGCATTTTGGAGTTCAAAGCGGCATGTGGAAAATAAGAAATCTTGAAATTGCCAATCCGGTCGTCATCGCGCCGATGGCCGGGATTTCCAACGCGGCGTTCCGGACGATCGCGCATGAATTCGGCGCGGGTCTGATCTATACGGAAATGATCAGCGACAAAGCGATCTGTTATTCCAATAAAAAGACGATGGAGATGACACAGCTGGCTCCGGATGAGCATCCGATCGCGATGCAGCTGTTCGGTCATGAAGAAGCGTCGATGATTCAGGCGGCGCAGGTGCTGGATAAAACGGACTGCGACGTGATCGACATCAATATGGGCTGCCCGGTACCGAAGGTTGTCAATTCCGGTTCCGGCAGCGCGATGATGAAGGACCCGGAAGCGACCTGTCAGCTGGTGCGTAAAATTGTGGCTGCGGTGGAAAAGCCGGTGACAGCCAAGATCCGTCTGGGCTGGGACAGTTCTTCGATCAACGTGCTGGAAATGGCGCAGGGATTGGAAGCGGCCGGCGTCAGCGCGCTGGCGGTTCATGGCCGGACGCGCAGTCAGCTGTATGAGGGCAAGGCCGATTGGAGCTGGATCAAGAAGGTGAAAGAAGCTGTTTCGATTCCCGTGATAGGCAACGGTGATCTGCGCAGTGTGGAAGACGCTGTGGCAAAAATTCAGGAGACTGGAGTCGATGCGGTGATGATCGGCCGGGGCGTATTGGGCAATCCGTGGCTGATCCGCGATCTGGTCTGCGCGTTCTCTGGGGAAGGGTCAGCCGAACCCGTCAGCGATCATGAAAAATTTGAGATTGCGCTGGAACATGCCCGCCGGTTGTGCACATTAAAAGGCGAACGGATTGGGATGAAGGAGATGCGCGGGCACGCCTGCTGGTACATCCAGGGAATTCCCTACTCCAACCGGATGAAAGACAGGATCAATCAGATGACAACCTATGCTGAATTTGAGACAATGCTAAAGCTTTATGAGGAAGCGCTGGTCAGCGGTAATTTCGACAGGCTGTATCCGGCAGAGTAAATGAATCAAGAACGAAAGCCATTCCTGAAATCCGGGAGTGGTTTTTTTCCTTTCGAAATTGACAAACGGAAAAGATTGTTATACTGTATTATTATGAATAGTACAGATTGCGGATACGCAATCCAGCAGATCCTTTTGCGATCTTGGGGGATAATCAGAATGGGAAAGAAATTGTTTGCGATGTTGACGATGGCCTTCATGCTTTGCGGGTGCGCAACGGAAATGAATGCGCTGCAGGAAGAAAAAGTGGGAGAACAATGCACGAAACCGGTAGAGCTGAGAGTCGCTGCATTATCTGAAGTCTGGTCAACCGCGCAGTATTATTATGGATATTGGAATCAGATGCCGGAGGATTTTGACTGGGATGAGAAATATCAGGAATTTTTACCGCGGGTGATGAATGCGGAAACGGATGATGAATATGTTGACGCCATGCGGGAATTTGTTGCTTTGCTTCATGATGGACATACCAACTTTATTCCCGCGTCAGAATATCAGCTGAACAAAGCCTACCTGCCTTTTGACCTGGAAGATCTTGATGGCAGGCTGTTTCTCAAAGCTGCCAGCCGGAATTATGAAGTTCCTTTAGGCAGTGAACTCCTTGAAGTGGAAGATCAGCCCGCACTCGATTACATCTTGAAGAATTTTGAAAAGTATGTACCGGTGCTGACGGAACCCGCCCATGAAATCGAAACGGTAGAGCAGTTTTTAAAAGATGAAAAAGGAAAAGAGATTACATTAAAATGGTTAACCCCGCAGGGTGAATTTGTAGATTCAAAAGCCAGTTATGAAACCTCAGGTTCCATTTATGTAAATCAGTTAAAAACACCGTCACTTTCAGATAAGAAACTTCTGCTTAAATCCAGTCCTTATTTTATGTGTGAACTTAACGAAGATCTTGTGTATTTGGAAATAACATCTTTTATGGGAGACAGTGAAGATCTCTATTATGAACAAGTCATGCCCCTGCTTGAACCATATTCAGGGGTAATTATTGATATTCGTCACAATGGCGGTGGGAATTCATATAATGGGGATATCGTGTTAAATTCTTTTACAGATCAGCCTTTACCAAGAACCTTCCGCTTTGAATCTGAATTTCATTCTTCCTGGATTCCGTATGGAGACAATGATGATTCTCTCTTCTATAGTGGAGGAGAACTTGACGAATCTGCTCAGCGCATGGTAAAACATGAGTATTATGGGATAGATGAAGAAATTGATGATTATCTGAGCCATATCGAAGAGCTTGAGGATCATCGGGAATTTCCTAAGAAACCTTTTACAATGGATAAACCTGTCGTTATTCTTACTTCGCCATATGCTGGATCGGCGGCAGATACTTTTTCTGTTACAGCGAAAGCTATGGATAATTTTACACTGATGGGTCTGAGAACCCATGGAGCGACAGGAAATATTTATGATGTCTCTCTTTCAGATGGAAGCAAGTATACTTTATCAATTATGAATTGTTACGGTCCAAATAAAAAAAGTATTTGGAATCGCGGTGCAGAGCCGGACATTGAAATGTGGACAACGCCGGAAGATTTACTGAGCGGTGAGGATACCGTTTTAAATGCCGCGATTGAAACACTGCAGCGCCAAATCAAGGAACGAACAGGAGAATGACATGTTTACAATAGATCAGCACAGCAGATCGGAAGAGCGTCG
>NZ_CFQZWI010000169.1:0-3415 GCF_986127675.1 Holdemania sp.
TAAGACCCGCATTTTACTTATTTCTAACACCTTAGTTCCCTGCCGTTTTCTCAATTAAAAATGAGTCCCATTTCTGGAACTCATCTGCGTCTTTCTTGTTTCGGTTTTTCTCTCACCAACACTATTTTTGAAAGAGCCCTTTTTTCATTCTTGTCATCGCCGTTTTCCAATTCACCCTTACCAAAGTGTTCTGTTATCACAGAGTTATGAAAACGGGACTGCCGCTTTTTGTTTACCTTCAAAAAAGCGCAGGTTGAAGATATCGGGCATACGGGTGTTCCTTGGCCAGATAGCGCATGGCTTCATCAATCGCGGCGTCCGCTTTGAACAGCCGCAATTCAGCCATACCGGCCTTGCCTCTTTTGACAAAGCCTTTTTCCTCCAGGCGTTTGCCTATTTTATTAAAGATCTCACTGTCGATATCCAGATCCAGATATTTCTTCCACATACGCTTGTCTTCCAGCTCGACCGCCGCACCGCGCAGGATCACCGGCCGGATTTCACTGCGGTATTCCGCTAAATGCATTGCCGTACAGCGGGTATAATCGACGCCCATTAACAGCACCGAGCCTTTCAGCTCATACAACCGGGCGGCCGGGGATTCCTCAGACAGCGGAAAATGCAGCGACTGATGGTTGCAAAGCAGCTTGGCATATTTACCCCAGGCGACATAAGCGCAGTTGGGATGATGAGAAACGACGATCCCATCGCGCCGCCGCAGATTCTCGACGATCGCCCCCATTGCCCGGGTATCCGATTCTTTTTTATTAAACGCCGGCATCTGTTCGCGCACGGCTTTGATCAAATGACGTTCGATCGGCGGATTTTCCCAGGCCGAGGGTTCGGTGTTGTCCGAACATTGCATCGCCATCAGCAGCGTACCAGAGTAGCCGACCGCTTCGATCAACGCGTTAACGACCGTTTGGGCGCCCCCGCAGACATATCCGAACGCGCTGAGCGACGCATGAACTTCAAGGATCATGCCGGCGCCGACGCCGAGTTCTTTAAGCTGTTCTAAAATTTCCTTCTGCGTTATCAGCTGCGATATCGCTTTTTGTGGTGTTTTCATCCCGCCCGATCTCCTTTGTTGACTTGCTTTCTTATTATATCACGCGCGCGTTGGTTTTATAAAGAGGACAGCCGACAAAAAGGAAGCCCTTACGGACTTCCTCTTACAAATTCATCTAATTGCACCCTGATTTTGTTCAGATAACGACACAGTTATGAAAACCGCGGTCGCTTTCAGCCTGCGCCAGACGCTCGGCTTCTTCCAACGGCGTGATCGTCCGGCCGCAGAACCGCAGTCCTTCCTCGCACACCCCAAACGGCCGATAGCGCAGCAGCTTATAACGAATTTTTCCCTGCAGCCTTTCATTTACCGCACGGACCGTCTTCTGATTTTGTTTGGGAAACTGTGGCAGCAGCACCGTACGGACTTCTTCCAGCTTCCCAGCCTCCAGCAGCAGTGTCAGATTATCCAGTACCTGTCGATTGGACGCGCCGGTGAGCTGGCGGTGAAAGTCGTCGTCGATGGCTTTCATATCAAGCATCACGCCGTCGCACAAAGCGAGCAGTTGGGGATATTGCCCAAAATCAATGACGCCGTTGGAATCGATCAGACAGGTTTTCCCGGCCGCCTTGACACGGCGAAACAGCGCCGTCAGAAAATCAGCGTAAAGCATACATTCCCCGCCGCTGACCGTAATTCCCTGAATAAACGGAAAGGTTTCCGCGATCTTCTCAAACAAGGCCTCGGGCGTCAGCTCGCTGACTTTGCAGGAAGCGTGATGAGGACAGACATGGATGCATTGATCGCAGCCTGCGCAGCGGGTTTCATCCCAAACCACTTTTCCTTTGCGCAAAGCCAGCGCCCCGGCTGGGCAGCCGGCGACGCATTGACCGCAATGATCGCAGACCTGCCAGGTTTCCGGATTGTGGCAGTATGCGCAATGCAGCGGACAGCCCTGGAAAAAAATTGCGCAGCGGTTGCCGGGTCCGTCAACGTTGGAAAAGGGAATAATCCGGTTGATCAACGCCTTCATTGTCCGTGCTTTTCCACCCGGCGGTCAAGCGCATTGCCTTTGTCGCGGGCGCCCTGGCCGAAGATGCTGACGTTGTTGAGCGACTGCTTATGCTGATCAAGCTTCGCCAGTTCGCTTTTCTTGACTAAATAGCCGGTCACGCGAACGACATCGTTGTTCTCGAGATAGCCGGAGAAATAGCGCATTCCGCTGGCCATTGCGCCCTTGATGATATCGCCCAAAGCTTCCGGCGTGTTCAGCCAGGTTTCCTCAAACTTAAAGATATCGCCAATCCCGGTCGGGAAAAAGCCATGCATCCGCGCCGCATGCTGAATCTGCTTCAGCATGCCCGGTTCTGCGCCGACTGGAATCCGTGCGCCCGGAGAGTTCTCGCGGCCGTCGGAATCAATCCCAACCTGCGCGTGCAGACGGAAGTGGTGATCCGTGCAATCGCAATAGGCCGAAGTAAAACCCGCGACCAGATCGCTTAAGCGTTGTAAAATTCTGACGCCCAGATCATCCGCAGCAGCGTTGTTGCCATAACCCCGCCGCGGATCCTCAATCCCCAATAGATGGTTGACGCATTCCGCCAGGCCGACCATGCCGAACATGCCGGTGAAGTTCTCAAGCTTGACAAACCCTTCCGTGACCAGGAAATTGGCCTTGAAGAACGCGCTGGTTTCAACGATGAAGCGGATTCGGTCTTCCATCATTTCCAGCATGATCTGCACATAGTGCGGCAGCACGTTGTCCAGGAAATCCTGCGGATCCTTCGCTTTCAGCGAGCATTCGTACAGCCGGATCCGCGGCAGCGTGAAGCCGCCTCCGCCAACTTTCAAGCCATTGTAACAGGAAGCGATCGCATAGTTCTCGCCCCACTCGCGGGTGAACATCGCGTGGTTGGCAAACGAGGGCTTGGCGGTCTTTAACATGCACAGCGCGCAGCGCTTCAGAAAATCATCACTGGTAAGCAGCGGATCATATTTCAGCGTCAGGTTCGGCATCGCGCACTGCATTTCCTCGCTCAGCTGCAGAATCAGCTCGCCAGTGCGGGTCGCCTCTGGGCCAAGGTCGGCATGCACGAACGAATCGGTCAGCGTGCGGTCGATATGCAGCAGAAACATTTTCAGGATCTGCTTCGCCCGCTGCGGTGTTTCCTTCAGGACAAACGGTTCCAGCAGCTGGTCGAGATTGCCCAGATAGACTGGAAACGAGGTAATCGAAGGTACGTGATGATACATGATCAGCAGGGCGTTGGTCGCTTCCAGCAGATCCTGCGGCGGCGTCAGATCGAGAAATCGGGATCCTTTTTCCATCAACTGCGTATAATCCGGGCAGATATAGCGCGGCCGATACGGCGCCAGCCCCTCGCCCAGGTCGCAGAGATCGGAAGA
>NZ_CFQZWI010000170.1:0-3281 GCF_986127675.1 Holdemania sp.
TCTTCCGATCTCGATGTCAACATGATCGTCAGCGTGACGCAGTGTTATCTGGATCACCCGCAGCTCAGCAAAAAAATTAAAAAGAGAGTGGAAGCGTAAAGAAAAACCCCAGCCTGCGTCGGTATCCGCAGTATGGGGTTTTTTCATGATTTAAAATTAATCGCGGTTTTCGCGGCGGCGTCCGCGCTGACGCGCCCCTTTGGCGGCTGTCCGGCGCTTCGGCGGCAGATTGGAATAATCCTTACCTTTGCGGACCATCAGAAGCGGGTGGACTGTCTGGCCTTTGATCGGCGTATTCTTCATTGCGTCGGCGATCTCGCGGTCAAACTGGCGCGGAATCTGTACGGTCGTTTCCTGCGCGCTGATCCGGATCTTGCCGATGTCTCTGCCCGGCAGCCCGGTTGCGGTCGCGATCGCGCTGACGATGATCGCCGCGTTGACGTCCTGATCAGAACCGATATCCAGAATCAGTTCGCTCATGCCTTTTTCCGTCACGGTTAGCGCCGGACGGGCGGAAGCATTCCAGGCCGATTCATCGAACATCTCCGTGCCGGCAATCTGATAGGCCAGGGCTAAAGCCATTTCCCGATAAGAATAGCCGTCGTCCTTCATGGCGTCGATAATCGCCGCCAGCGGCTCCGGGACATCGCGGGTCATCCGGTGTTCCAGATCTTCGCGTAAGAAGTCCAGCCGGATCTTGCGGACTTCTTCCAGCGACGGCAGCGGCTTCTGCGTCAGCTTGGAGCGGGTTGTGCGCTCCAGATCGCGCAGTGCGTATTTCTGACGCGCAGTGATCAGCGTGACCGCCAGACCTTCCTTGCCCGCACGGCCGGTCCGGCCGATGCGGTGAACATAATATTCAGATTCCTGCGGCAGATCGTAGTTGAAGACGACGTCCATCGAATCGACGTCGATCCCGCGGGCTGCGACGTCGGTCGCCACCAGAATGTTGATCTTGCCTTTTTTGAAATTTTCCATGACGCCGGTGCGCATTTCCTGCTTCATGTCGCCATGCAGCGCGGCGGCAGGATAGCCTTTGGAGACTAAATCCGAGGTCAGCTCGTCGACCATTTTCTTCGTGTTGCAGAAAATCATCGCCAGATGCGGATTTTGCATCGAGATCAGCTGCATCAGAATTTCTTTCTTGGCTTCCTTCGGGCAGACGTAATAGACCTGCTCGATCTTCGGTGTGTTGATCTGTGTTTGCGGCGTTTTTATATGAACTGGATTGGTCTGATATTGCGAAGTGATCTCCAGAATCGGCTTGGGCATCGTCGCGGAGAACAGAACGGTCTGGCGCTGCTGCGGCAGGGCGGCGATGACGGTTTCGATATCCTCGCGGAAGCCCATGTTCAGCATTTCGTCCGCTTCATCCAGTACTAATACGCGGCACTGGTCAAAGCGCAGCGTGCGGCGGCGGATATGATCGAGTACACGGCCCGGGGTTCCGACGACGATGTCGGCGCCTTTTTTTAATTCCAGAATCTGCTTGCTGATCTGCTGGCCGCCGTAAACGGCAACGGTACGGATGCCTTCTTTATATTTGGTAAACTTGCGGATTTCATCGCAGACCTGCATCGCCAGCTCGCGGGTTGGGGATAGAATCAGCGCCTGAGGCCGCTTGCGGTCCGTGACCTCCAGCATTTCAATGATAGGAATCGCAAACGCGGCGGTCTTGCCGGTGCCGGTCTGGGACTGTCCGATGACGTCGCCGCCGTTCATGACGACCGGGATGCACGCGCTTTGGATATAGGTAGCCTCTGTGTAGCCGCAGTCTGCGATGGCGCGGCTCATCTCAGGGGACAGGTTTAGTTCGTTAAATTTCATGTATTTCTCACTTTCATCTTAAAATCGCTCGCCTAGGAGTATATCATTATTATGGACAAAAGTAAAACGAATTAAGCAGGCAGATTCAGAAGTATGATATAATAATCCTAATCAAAGAACAAAGGTGAAAACAATGAAAGAGAAACGTGGTTTTACATTATTGGAAATGATCGTGACGGTCGCGATTTTATTTACGCTTTTGAGTATACTGGTCCCGACGATGTCAGGCTTCGCGAAATCCGTGGGCGATCAGATTTCAGATTCTAATTTAGAGCTGTTGAATTTTGCCACGCATTCCTACGCTTCGTTTCATGAAATCGAAAATAAAGATATTTTTGAATCGGTCGGGGACGACGCCGCGCGGCAGCAGGTGCTGGTCAGCGACGGCCTGATTGAGCAGCCGGTGCATCCTAGTGGGGAAGGGGATTATTGTTGGAACATTACCGATCAGAAATGGATCCGCTATGTTCAATCCACGGAAGGCTGCGGCGGCAGTTATAAACCTTCATCCAATCCGGATGGTTCGTTAACGCCGGATGACGTAAAGAAGCCGGAACCGACGGTGTACCCGTCGTCCAAACCGATGCCGACCTACATTCCTTCGCCTTACAAGGCGGTTTGTGAAGCCAGCAAGGGCCAGTTTGACATCGTTGCGGAAACCTGTTCATGCCCGGCCGGTTACGTTCTGGAAGGAACGGAGAAGAAAGACGGCGTTGAATATAAGGTCTGCATCCCGGTCGAACAATATATGTGCATCAGCAGCGGCGGGACATATGACAAAACAACCCAGACCTGTACATGTTCCGGCGATCTCATCCTTGATGACAACACCAAGATGTGCGTGTTCGATCAGGAAAAAGCCAATCAACAGAAATGTGTGGCTAGTGGGGGTGAATGGATTGTAGAGAATGGTTCCGGTTACTGCAAGAAAGAAGAAACGAACACCTATCCGATTGTAGTGGATAAGAATAATCCGAACTTTATCCATGCGGCCTATATGTTAGGCGGAGAAGAGGGCGATGGTTTGTTTGACGTATTTAACAATTTGGACAACCTTGAGGATCTGGTTAAAACTGGAAAGAGTTTAAAAAGTGGAGATTATTTTTATTACAATGGTAACCTATATCGAGTGAGTTATGGTTTGTATATAAATCAAGGCAGTAAGCCAAATGATATAATAAAACAGTTAAGTTCAAGTTTATTTAATGTTTCTGCATCCGGAAATTATGTGAAAGGAAAGGAATATCATTCTGGTGAATATGTTTTGCTGGACCAAACATGGTATACTCCTTCGAATGTGACGAATTCAACTCCGCCGAACAACGAATGGCATGAATGTGGAACAGACCCTGCAAAATTTGAGGGAGCATGCAAGGTTGATAATAAAAAATGATTCAGTAGGCTATAAGTGAATTCTTATAGTCTTTTTTCTGTGCAGAAAGAATGTTATGCTT
>NZ_CFQZWI010000171.1:0-3266 GCF_986127675.1 Holdemania sp.
GTGCTCTTCCGATCTGGTGACGATGTAGCCATCCTCGGAAATGATCACCCCGCTGCCGGCGCCTTCCGTGACAAACTGGCGCAGGAACAAGCTGTTGGTCACCGATTCCGTGCGGATCTCCACGACGCTGTTCTGCGTCCGGGCGGCGACGGTCGGAATATTGATCGAGGTCACAGGCACATTCTCAAGATTCTGAGGCAGGCGCTCTACGCTCTGGACAACGACGCTGCCTTTCTGACTTTTAGCGGCCAGCGTCCCGGCAGAAAAGCCGATCACTCCGGATAACAGCGCGCAAGCGGCTAATCCGAGGCGGAAGGTTCTTTTCATTGACCGCAGTTCTTTTTGAATCGCCGCGGTATCGGAATCCAAAAATTCAGAATCGAACATTTTTATTTCCTTCTTTCTTATCGTTTTTATTATAGGAAGAATCCGTGAAGTTTGTGTGAAGAAATTGTAAACTTGCCTTGACGGGCGACGACTTTTTAGACAAAATGT
Source organism: Holdemania sp. (assembly GCF_986127675.1). Classification (NCBI taxonomy): domain Bacteria; kingdom Bacillati; phylum Bacillota; class Erysipelotrichia; order Erysipelotrichales; family Erysipelotrichaceae; genus Holdemania; species Holdemania sp. The sequence goes on from NZ_CFQZWI010000171.1 coordinate 496, forward strand.
CTAAAACTGAGCAATTCCCGCGTCAAAAATCTGAAATCAGGCTGAAAACGTTTGAATTATAAACTTTGCGCAGTGAGAGCATAAGGCGGCTTCCCATGCCGGACGTTTCGTAATGTTTCCGGTTATGTCAAAAGTTTCTTCTTGCCTGCGCTCTGTTTTGCTTAAAGTTTGTGTCCGTGCGAAATTTTAGTTTCCGTTAAGGAAGCTGATAAAAAAATACGCGGTTAATCGCGTATTTCCTGAATTGATTTGGCGATGGTATGCGTGATTGGACTCCATTCGATCTTCTTGAACAACGCTTCGATCGCAATCGGAACATAGGTGAAAATAAAGATCGGAAAGGAGAAAGTATACAGGATTTTTTTCATGGCGCTGCAATGGATATTGTTCCATTCCGTAACGGTGGTCAGGATGCCGAATGCGTACAGGATCAAATAGTAATTCGTGACGGAAGCGGTGATGGCGCCCAATGTTACGGATAAGACTTCCGGGTCACGCTGAACAAACAATGTCCATACCAGAGCCAGTGAGTTGATCAGCACGCTGAACAGGGAAACGAACAACGCCGGCGCAATCGTCATCGTCATATCGTAGCTGCTGAAATCGTGCTCCTTGAGAATCCGTTTGACCAGGGAAGTGCCGTACTTACCGAAAACCTGATAGAAGCCCTTGGACCAGCGCAGCCGCTGTTTCCAAGATTGTTCAAACGTGCAGGGCTGTTCGTCATACAGCACCGCGTCGCCGCAATAGCCGATCTTTAATCCGTGCAGGACGCTGTCGACGGAGAATTCGATATCTTCGGTCAGTAAGTGATGCTTCCAGCCGTTGTTCGCTTTAACGATCTGATTGGAAATCATGAAGCCGGTGCCGGAGATCGCACAGCTGGAGCCGCACATCATCCGCGCCTGGTTCAGATATTTTGATTCGCGTAAAAACCACAGCGAATACCCGGCGGAAATCCAGTTGGAATCGTAATTCTTGGAGTTGCGGTAGCTGGTGATGATTTCATAGCCGGAATCGAAGACTTTGTTCATTTCCCGAATATAGTTCGGATCGAGCAGATTGTCGGCGTCAAAGACAAAATAAGCCTCAAACCAATCTTTGGGATATTCCTTCATGATGTGCTTGAACGCGTAATCCAGCGCGTAGCCTTTGCCGACCTTGAGCTGATTGAAACGTTCATATACGACTGCACCTTCCATCTGCGCCAGCTCGGCCGTGTTGTCAGTGCAGTTATCAGCGACCACAAATGCCGTGACAAGCCCGTCCGGATAATTCTGCGCCTTAATGCTCTGAAGCAGTTCGCGGATGACGGTCGCTTCGTTGCGCGCGGCGATGATGACGCCATAGCGGTGCATCTGCTTCGCTTCAGGCGCCGGCTTCTTTTTGCCAAACAGGACGATCCCGGCATAAATGATCTGATAGAGATAGAGAAGCAGGAATAAGAGAAAAATTGTAAAATTAAATGCGTTTAAACTTTCTAGCATATACATGGTCCTTTCTTCGGATTTTCACCCTGTAAAAAGCAGCACCCCCCAAAATCCGGATGCTGGATTCTATTTTAAACGGCTGAAGAAGAAATGCAATCTCTGTGAAGAAAAATTCACATTAGTCATGAAAGTTTTTGTTTATTTTAAGAAAAATGTAAGAAACTTTCAGACTTCTTAAGAGATGAGCTCAGACCTTAGTATGTCATCAGAATGACGTTAATTATACATAAAAAACCTGAAAAAATTCAGGTTTCGCATGATTTTTCATGATTTTTTCATCGAAAAGGAGAAGAAAGCACTGGTCAGGGCAATTCCCAGCGCCAGTGCGCCGGCGCAGCCCAACGTGTGAATTCCGATTTCCAAAGCGTTCATCGTGTTGCCCTGGATGATGGCCAGCATTGTATAATACATGCCGCCTCCGGGAACCAGGGGGATCAGGGCGCAGATCAGAAACGTCGTGACCGGGGTTTTCATGCGCCGGGCAAGCAGCTCGCTGACCAGACACAGTCCGCAGGCTGCCAGAAACATTGCCAGCACTTCGCCTCCGTGAACCTGCATCACCAGTTCATAGATCAGACTGCCCAGGGTTCCGGTGAGCGCCGCCGCCAACAGTTTCCGATCATGGATATTAAACAAAATGCCAAAGCCGATTTCAGCGAGGAAGGCGCCGATCAGTTTGATCACCATAGCGGGTTTCCTCCCAGCATCATCCACAGACTCATGACCAGGCCGGGTCCTAACGCCACGGCAATCGCGATCAGGAAAGCCTCGACACCGCGGGTCATCCCGGAGATCAGATCGCCGGACAGGCTGTCGCGGATCGCGTTGGTAATCGCCAGACCGGGGACCAGAAGCATCAGACAGCCGATGATTAACGCGTCTAACGACGGCGCCAGTCCGGTTTGATTGAAGACGATCGCCAACAGTGCGGTGAGAGCCGAGCACAGGCTGATTGCGAAGAAGGACGGAAACTGGCGTTGTTCCAAAATCGAACTGCATCCTTCAATCAGGCCGCCGATGACCAGCGCGCAGCACAGATCGGGAAATTGCCCGCCGAAGAATAAGGTGAATCCACCCGCGCCTAACGCCCCAGCCGCAATCCGGCGCGAAAGTGAGTACGGGTGAAGCCGGGCGATCGCGCGCAGCTGTGTTAGAAATTCGTCCAGCGTCAGCGTCCTGCTTTGGCGGGAGAGCGTGTTGATCCGGTCGATCCGGTCGATATCCAGACCGCGCGACTTGATCCGGACGATCTTGCTGACGGAACGCCCGCCGGCGACGATC
>NZ_CFQZWI010000172.1:0-2931 GCF_986127675.1 Holdemania sp.
TAGCCGCCAGCCGTCATCGCCGCGCACATGACCTCGACCGCATCGGTATGGGTGGCAAACTGACGGCATGAGAAAAACAAATCCGGATGGAAGAAATACAGGATTTTCTCGCGGATGAAATCTTTCATCTTCCGCTTTTTGATCTCGTCGATCAGCTCGAAGATCCGGCGGATATCCTTCTCCGACAGAAACTGGTCGATCTGAACGAAGCCCAGCGGCTGGGGCTGCAGCTCGCACGGTGCGGTGGACAGCACCAGATCGGCCGGCGGTAGCGGCTGAGGCAGGGCGGTGTGGGTCAGCACGTCGCTGATCAACAAACTTTCCGAGAAGATGGCGGATAATTTTTTGATCAGGCGCTGGCCGATCTGTTGATAATCGTTGCACAGCACCAGACAACTGATCTTGTCGCTTTTAGCCCGCGTTTCCTCCATCAGCACGCCGATGTGCAGCGTGATGTAGGCGATTTCGTCTTCCGGCAGGACGTGGCCGGTGAATTGATAGATGACGTTGGAAATATGCACTGAAATCGCGTAAATCAGCGGATAATCCGTCTTGATGCTTTCAAACTGCAGATTGGTGATCTGGATATCGTTTTCCAAGCGCAGAAGCAGATTTTTTAAGTGAAATGCAAATTTGATCAGAAAGCTTTCATTATTCAGATCAATGCAATAAGTGTTTTCCACCGACTGCACGATGTTGTCCAGCAGTTTCTGAAGATCGCTGCCCAGAATGGCGCCGATCTGATCGTAGGTAATCGAAGACATCTGCGAGGACACGGCGCGGGTCATCATCAGCACCGACGCTTCATACAAGTCATATAACGTGAAATCTGTATCATAATTTTCTTTCAGCAGCACGTACAGATCGTTGACGATGCTCTGGACATGCGCCGAAGCCAGACGGAGCATATCGGCGTGCGATACCAGCTCCTGACGGGACGCGTTAAATTTGCGTGCGGGATTGGAACTGCGCAGTTCAACGGTCAGCGCGATATGCAGCACATAATTCAACAGGCTGTAATCATCCAGAAAATACTCATACCTGTGCATGACCTGTAAGATCAGCTGCTTGATCCGCGCCAGACTGACCGACGTGAAAATTTCCTGAATCCGTTCCAGACTGAAATAGGAACTTTTGATTTCCTCGTTGATCAGGCTCAGGATTACCGCCCGTTTGTCCTTGGCCAGACCGGTGATGTTAACCATATCGTTTTTCGTGTGGATATTCAGGTGGAACTGTGTGAGATCGGTACGCATCCGCGACAGCTCGTTCTGCAGCGTGATCGGCGAGATGCACAGCTTGTTCGACAGATCGCTGATCGACATCCGCTGGTTCTGCAAAAGCAGCGTGTTGATGATATAGCGCTTGCGTTCCTCATAGCTGGCGGGAATTGTCTGGGAGGGCAGAAAACTGAGGATCTTTGCGGCGGTCAGTTTGTCAATTTTATATCCCTTGTTGCTGGAAAGAATCAAAGCGCCGTATTCCTTGTTCAGCTCCGCGACGCTGTACTTGACGCTGCGCACGCTGAAGCCGAAGCGCTGGGCGATCATCGCGGTTGTCGTCCAGCCCGTCTGATGGTTCAGAAACGACACGATCTGCATCTTGCGGTCTAAATTCGCCATACAATTCAACCCTTTCTGTCATTTATTGTACAAGGGAACGCCAGCGCGTACTTACCGGCTTTTGCCCTGTGGCCGGGCAAAGTCAGACGTTGAATCCGGCCGCGCGGCGCTTTACAGTTAGGGTGCAAGCAAGGAGGTCAGAAAACGTGACGATTCAGGAAGTAAACAATCTTTCATGCATGATTATCGCGAATGCCGGGGATGGCAAAAGCAGCTGCATGGAAGCGCTCGATTACGCGGAAGCCGGCGATTGGGAAGCGGCGCGGCAGGCTCTGGCCGTCGCTGATGAAGCGATCGTCAAGGCTCATGAAATTCATACGAAGCTGTTGGTGGAGGAAGCCCGCGATCCCGCCGCGCTGCCGATGACGATGATGCTGATCCACGCGTCCAATCATCTGAGTGCGGCCGAGATCAGCCGGGAATTTGCCGAAAGGCTGCTCAGAATGCAAGCTCAGAAAGACGGGGAGGAGGTGAAATAATGGTCAATATCATTCTTGTCTGCGAACATGGCGCCAGCACAAGCCTGCTGACGGAGCGGATGAAGGACGCCGCGCAGCAGCTGGGTATCGACGCTGTGATCAACGCCTATCCCTACACGAAGCTGGACGAGCTGATCGACGGGGCGGACATCGTTCTGTTAGGTCCGCAGGTCCGCTTCAAAAAGAAAACCTTTGACGCGAAATATGCGGAAAAAGGGGTGGAATTCATGGTCATCGACACGGTGGATTACGGCATGATGAATGGGGAAAAGGTATTGAAAACGGCATTGGAACATCTCAAGTCCTGACTAAAAACTGAGTTTATTTGAAAAGAGGAGAAAATACAATGGATACATTGATGGAAAAAATATCCAGCTTCGTTGAACTGCTGGCGGAATGGGTCCACAAGATGACCTTCTTGAACGCCATGGCCGAAGCACTTCAAGTTCTGCTTCCAATCACGGTGATCGGTTCCTTTGCCTGTCTGTTCGCGTTTATCGACGTCGGCGGGTGGCAGGCATTTTTAGGCGCGAATCCGATGATACTGATGGTCTTTATGAATGCTCAAAGCTGGACGTTAAGCATCATCGCGTTTTACACCGTGCTGGTGCTGCCGTATTTGTACGCAAAACGGCTGGGCATGAACGAACCGCTGGCCTGTGTGCCGCTGACCGTCGCGTCGTTTCTGCTGCTGACGCCGACGGAGCTGTACACCGCGATCCCATCGGCCTGGCTCGGCCACTCCGGCATGTTCTCAGCGTTTATCATTTCGTATCTGGTCGTGCGGTTTGTCAAGCTGTGCCAGGATCACAATGTGAAGATCGGAAGAG
>NZ_CFQZWI010000173.1:0-2875 GCF_986127675.1 Holdemania sp.
TGGTCGATCAGCTCGCTGGCGATTCTGATCGACCAGCACGAACAGCTGACCCGGACGATCGCGGCCAGACAGACGGAAAAAGCAGCGGAGCTGATGAAACGGCATCTGCGGCTGGAAGAAAACAGGGAGGAAATAGAGAAGTGAACATTGTCGTATGCGTAAAACAGGTTCCGGCGACGCAGAAGGTCGAAGTCGATCCGGTTACCGGCGTCTTAAAGCGGGACGGTATTGAAACGAAGATGAATCCATATGATTTGTACGCGATGGAAACCGCGCTGCAGATCAGAAAGAAAACCGGTGCGAAGATCCATGTGATCACGATGGGGCCGCCGGCCGCCAAAGCGGTGCTGCAGGAAGCATTCGCGCTGGGCGCCGACGAGGGCTGGCTGTTGACGGACCGGAAGTTTGCCGGGGCCGACGTATTGGCGACCTCATATACGATCGCCTCTGGAATCCGCCAGATCGATCACGTCGATCTGATTCTGTGCGGCAAGCAGACGACCGACGGCGACACGGCTCAGGTCGGACCGGAAATGGCCGAGGTGCTCGGAATTCCGCATATCAGCTGGGTCACGGAGCTGATCGACGCCGACGATCAGGCCTTGATTGTTAAGCAGGATCTGACCGAGGTCGAAGCGGTGGCCCGGATTCCTTATCCATGCCTGATCACGGTGGAAAAAGGAATTTTCCAGCCGAATCTGCCATCCTATAAACGCGCGAAGGAAGCCGCGGACAACCCGATTCACACGCTGAGTGCGGCGCAGTGCCGGACCTTGGATCCATCCCGAATCGGTCTGTCAGGCTCGCCGACCCAGGTCGAGCGGATTTTCACACCGACCCATGATGTGAAGACAATGCGGCTGGACGGGCCGGAAGCGGAAAGCGCGGCCAAGCTGGTCGCGATCCTGAAAGAAGATAAAATGTGGGAGGAGGAAAACGCATGAGCGGCTTAGTGATCGATCCTAAAAAATGTACGCGCTGCGGTTTGTGCATCACCCAGTGTCCATTTAACGCCATGGCGATGGTCGACGGTCAGGTCCAGATCAACGCTGCCTGCAAGATGTGCCGGATGTGTCTGCGCAACTGTCCAAGTCAGGCGATCAGCGAACAGGTGGACGCGCCGCAGCCGCAGATCGACAAGTCCCAGTGGCACGATATTCTCGTCTATGTTGAACACAGCGACGGCCGGATTCATCCGGTGACGCTGGAATTGATCGGGAAGGCGCACGAGCTGGCCCGGGTCATCGGGCAACAGGTCAACTGTCTGATGATCGGCGATCACATTGAACAGGCGGCGGATTCCCTGCTGGATTATGGCGTCGCCAACGTCTATCTTTATGAAGATGAACGGCTTAAGTATTTCCGTGCGGATAATTATACCGAAGTGTTTGAGGACTGCATTCAGCGCAGTCATCCGGCGGTCGTTCTGGTCGGCGCGACGGTCAGCGGCCGCTCGCTCGCTCCGCGCACCGCGGCGCGCTTCCGCACCGGCTTAACGGCCGACTGTACGGTTCTGGAAATGCGGGAGAATACCGATCTGGTGCAGATCCGGCCTGCTTTCGGCGGCAACATCATGGCTCAGATTCTGAACACCAATCATCGTCCGCAGTTTGCGACAGTGCGCTATAAAGTGATGGATCCGGCGGTGAAGCAGGCCCGGATCGGAAAGGTGGTATCCTGTCCGATCGATCCGGTCAAGCTGGATTCCAAGATTGAATGGCTGAAAATTGAAAATAAGGAACAGGAGGTCAGCATTTCCGACGCTGAAGTGCTTGTCGCGGTCGGACGGGGCGTTAAGGATGAAAAGACGCTGGCGCTGATCGAAGCATTAGCGCAGAAGCTGCATGCCCAGATGGCCTGCAGCCGGCCGGTTGTGGAAAGTGGGCGCTACGATGTCCGCCGTCAGATCGGTTTGTCCGGACGAACGGTGAAGCCGAAGCTGATCCTGACCTTCGGCATCAGCGGGGCGATCCAGTTTACCGCTGGGATGAAGGGGGCGGAGAAAATCATCGCCGTCAACACCGATCCGCAGGCTCCGATCTTCGATCTGGCACATGTCGCGGTCGTCGGCGACGCCGGACAAATCGCTGAAAATATGCTTAAAGAAATGGAGGGAGAGACCGTATGTTCCGCAAACTAGAAACCCGGGATATCGAAGCGCTGAGCGCGATCACCGGACGTGACTATGTCAGCGTCCGCGATGAAATTCATCCCGATTATACGCATGACGAAATGACTCACTACGGCTGTTTTGATCCGGAGCTGGTCATCCAGCCGGGCTGCACGGAGGAAGTTTCACAGATTCTGGCCTATGCCAGTCAAGAACATCTGCCGGTAACGACCCGCGGCGCGGGCACCGGTTTGTGCGGGGGCTGCGTGCCGATTTACGGTGGCATCGTGCTGTCGATGATGCGCATGAACAAGATTCTGGAAATCGACGAACAGACGATGAACGCTGTGCTGCAGCCGGGCGTGCTGCTGATGGAAATCATTGAGGAAGCGGCGAATCATAATCTGTTGTACGCACCGGATCCAGGCGAAAAGAGCGCGTCGGTCGGCGGCAACGTCATGACCAACGCCGGCGGCATGCGGGCGGTGAAATACGGCGTGACCCGTGATTATGTGCGCGGCCTGGAAGTCGTGCTGGCGGACGGCAGTGTGCTGACGCTGGGCGGCAAGACCTCAAAGAACAGCTCCGGCTATTCCTTAAAGGATCTGATCGTCGGTTCCGAAGGCACGCTGGCCGTCGTCACGAAGATCACGATGAAGCTGCTGCCGAAGCCGCGGGCGATGACTTCCTTGTTGATTCCGTTTACGACGCTGAAGGACGCGCTGACACTGGTGCCGAAAATCATGCGGCTGCCGGCGGTGGCGA
>NZ_CFQZWI010000174.1:0-2722 GCF_986127675.1 Holdemania sp.
TCCCTACACGACGCTCTTCCGATCTCTTACGAATTGAAGGAGGATCAGTTCATGCGTTTATTTATTCGCCAGCGGTTCTTTTCCTGGACCGACAGCTTTGATATTACTGATGAAGAAGGCTATGCCGTTTACAGTGTGCGCGCAGATTTATTAGCGTTGTCGCATGTCCTGCGGGTGTTTGACGTTGAAGAACAGGAAATCGGTTTAGTCCGTGAAAAACTATTTCACTTCCTGCCGACCTTTGAAGTCGAGCTGGACGGCGATCAAGTCGCGGTCATCCGCAAGGAATTCTCGTTTCTGCATCCAAGCTACCGCATCGACTGCGAAGGCTGGAGCGTGGAAGGCGACTTGTTCGGCTGGGATTATCAGATCTTCCGCGACGGCGAGCTGTGCGGAACAATCAGTAAGGAGGTCATCTCGCTGACCGACACCTACGTCATTGATTTCGACGATCCGCGGGATGAGCTGATGATCGTCATGCTTGTTCTGGCAATCGACGCCGCAAATTGCAGCGAGCATTAAGGAATCCGGCAATGAAAATTGTACTGGGCGCGGGAACAACGCAGTTTGACGGCTGAATCAGCACCCGGCTGATCCAGCCGAACTTATTGAAACCGGAAACGTTTGAAGCCTTTTTCCAAGGTGAACAGGCGGGTCCAGCCCTAAACGTTATTTCTCGGGAAATACAGTCTGACAATGACTGAATCGACAGTATCAGTTGCGTTTCCATAAACAAAATCCCAGTAAAAAAGGTCTGAACAGAAACAGACCGGCATCAGCTTGTGCGGAGAACATCCGAATCAAGTTTTGTCGGTCCGTTTTTAATTTATTCAGTGAAACTGCTTGTCAGCTGTTCAAACAGCCTGTCGAGCACTTCGATCCGCTGCGGCTGTCCTGTCATATCGGTCACCGTGGATAAAGAAGGCAGAATTCGATTGCCGAAACGTTTTTTCCATAGTCCGCCAACCCCCAGCGTCCGCGCATAGCCATAACATTTCAACGCGTAGTCCGGATCACGGTCCAGCCAGTCGTCCAGTTTTGAATCCGGCATCTGCTTCAGATCACTGCGCCATTGCCTGACCTGCTGGAGCAGCCGCGCTCCTTCCGGATTCAGCGGCTTCATCGGCCACAAGATCAGCTGCCCGAGCAGCAGGCTGCTGAAGCTGATTACCGCCGGAAGATCCTGCGGATCAAAATAAGCCAGGACGCGGATTAAAAGAATCAGCCAGCCGAAGCCCAATCCTGCCAACGCCCAGCGTGTCTTTTTCAATCCCTGCCCCAACGCCGCACTCAAGCAGCCTATCGCGATCGTTACCGCAATCAATCCCAGACTGAACAGATATACGACGCTGTCAGATGCTGCCCATGGAAACAGGATATGCGTGATCATTACCGGCGGCAGGACGCTCAGTCCAATCAACAGCCAGCGCAGACCCGCCAGCCCTTTATGCCGCCATTGCGCCTTTTCCTGCCGGGCCTGCCTGCAGGCTTCCTGAATACAGGCGGATGAGCGCAAACCGTTCTTATCCAACGTCACCGTATTTCCATCTTCCAGATTCAACAGCGAACGCATGAATTGCTTTTCCCAGTCCGGCTGATGGATCAGCGAGCGTTTGCGCGTCAGCTGAATACGATGACCCTGCATTTCCACCTGGATATAATCCCGGGCCGCCCAGTTGATCACCACGGCCGCCAGCGTTTCTGCGCCGATCGGTTTATCCGTTAACAACGCAGCCTGCAGCGGGTTAACGCCGTTAGGCAGCTCGCCGAGGGTCCTCCGCTTTGTACTGCGGCTCAAAAAGCGGAACAACCCCGACGCCAGCACCATCCCGACGCCAAACATCGACCAGAACCCGATCAGATCGCTGCCCAGCATTCGCCGTACATGGCGCGGAATATCAATTTCAACGCTCACCCGATCATCCCCGCTCAAACCCTCCGTCGAGTAGAGATGCAGCAGGCGGCCGTCCTCGCTGACGTCCAGCGTCACCTTTTCCAGATCCTCATATGTCCGGGAATTATAGAAATCGGTTCTGAATTTGAGCTCTTGCGGCAGCTGAATCACGACGTCCAGCTCGTCGATCTGCGCGTCGTTCATCGCGTCGTCGAAATTCAGGTGCCATTGGTCCTCTGACGAGGCCAATTCAATCCGGTAATCCAGTGTCAAGGCCACCGGCTTATCCTTTGGCAGCCGGATGAAGCCGTATTCCGAGGCTTTTAGCGAGGGATCGCTGATCACGACGTCTTTCAACAGGGCGTCGGGATAGCTCGGCCAGCCTAAAAACAAATCAAGCATCGGATCCAGTTCGGAACTCTGGCTCGTCCATTCCAGCTCCTGATACACCTGAAGATCCATCTGTGGCAGCACTTCGACCTCCACATGCCAGCGCGAATATCGTGAAGGCCAGCGATAGGACTGCGCTTTGGCGAAGGTTCCTTCGTCGAAATGAACGATCAAATTCAACGTCGGATAATCCAGGACATCCGTGGAATCAAAAACAAACGTCTGATCCTGCCACTTGCCTGTTCCATAGCGGCACTGACCGCCGCTTTGGCCGCAGTCGAGAAGCCAGTTGTCGCGGATAAGCCCGGAATCAAACTGGATTTCGGCATGCATCTGCTCGACGGGCAAATCCAGCGGCGAACGGCCTAAATCCAGTGAAAAGGTATCGCGATCTGCTTCGTCATCCTGAAAACAGCGCAGCGTATAATTCAGCTGCAG
>NZ_CFQZWI010000175.1:0-2629 GCF_986127675.1 Holdemania sp.
ATCTTGGCCTGGGATAAGCCGTTCTGGCCGGTTGTGGAATCGAGCACCAGCCATACATGATGGGGCGCGCCTTCGATTTCACGGCCGATGACCTTGCGCATCTTGGCCAGCTCGTTCATCAGATTGACCTTGTTCTGCAAGCGTCCGGCAGTGTCGCACAACAGGATATCCAGGTTGTGTTCCTTGGCATAGCGGCAGCCGTCGACCAGCACGCTGCTGGGATCGCCGTTCTCGCGGCCTTTGATGCACGGGACGCCGAGCTTATCAGCCCAGCGCGCCAGCTGCTCGATCGCCCCGGCCCTAAACGTGTCCGCGGCCACGACGCCGACTTTTTTGCCCTGACTCTGATACAGCTTGGTCAGCTTGGCGCACGTCGTGGTCTTGCCGCTGCCGTTGACACCCACCATCAGGATCACGGTCGGACCGTTCTCATTCATCACGATCGGCGCATCGTTGCTCTCCAGATAGATATTCTGCATGATCTCCATCAGAAAGGCCATGACGTCCTTGAACGTGACGTAGCGGTATTGATCGACCGTCGTTTTCAGCTGATCGCAGATCTTCTCCGCGGTCTGAATGCCGACGTCGCTCTCCAGCAGCACGATCATCAGTTCTTCGAGGAAATCCTCGGTGACGCCGTTGAAGCCGAACGCCATCTTGTTGAGCTTTTTGCCCATCGTGTCGCTTGTTTTGTTGAAACCGCTCAGATAGCGGTCGCCGTCTTTTTTCTTGGAAAATTTGTCTTTCAGCGTATCAAAGAAACTCATGCCGGCTGCACCTCCTTGGTTTCGGCCATTTCAATCGCGTCGGTCAGTTCGACCTTCAGCATCTGCGAAACGCCCTGCTTCTGCATCGTGACGCCGTAGAGGACGTCGCACTGCCCCATCGTTCCGGGACGATGGGTGACGACGATGAACTGCGTCCGTTCGCTGAAATTCTTGATGTAGCGGGCGAACCGTTCGACATTGCCCTGATCCAGTGCCGCCTCGACTTCGTCGAAGATACATAACGGAACCGGCCGGGCCTTGAGAATCGCAAACAGCACGCTGATCGCGATCAGGCTCTTTTCGCCGCCGGAGAACAGCCGGATATTCTGAACTGACTTGCCCGGGGGCTGGACGTCAATATCGATGCCGGTGTTTAACAAATCCGTTGGATCCTCTAAGATCAGGCGGGCCTTGCCGCCGCCGAACAACGCGCGGAATGTGTCGCCCAGCTCCTCGTTGATCTTATCGAACATATCCTTGAACTGCCGGACCATGACTTCGTCCATCTCGTCGATGGCCGACAGGATTTTATCACGGCTGGCGATCAGATCGTCCACCTGCTTGCGCATGAATTCATACCGGTCGTTGACCTCAGTGTATTCTTCCGGCGCGTTCATGTTGATGTTGCCGAGCGCTTCAATTTCCGAGCGCAGCTGCAGCACTTCCTCACGCGCGTTTTCAATGTGGCTTTCCTCAACCTTGGTGCGGGCGTATTCATAGGTCAGCTGATATTCGCTGGTCAGCCGCGCCAGGTTGTTTTCCAGGCGTGTTTCAATCTTCGCCTTGTCGAGCTGAATCGCATGCGAGCTGGCGGTCGCCGTTTCCAGTTCCCGGCGGATCTGGCGGATCTGCTGCTCGCGGCGTTCGATGTCGGCAGTCAGCTTCATCTTCTGCTGGCGCTTCTGGGACAGGGACGTCGTGATTTCATCCCGGCGGGAATAGGCCTGGTTAAGCGATGTGATCAGCGAATCCGCAAACGTTTCCTGCTCGCCGTCTACCGCTTCCGGCGCTAACAGCTCGTAATCGTTTTTCAAGCGTTCAAATTTGGCACGCTTGGCGTCGACGACCGGTTCCAGCTGAGCGCTGGCAATCCGTTTCTCCGTCAGCGACCGCTCCAGCTCAGAGCGCTGGCGTCCGGATTGATCCAGCGCCTTCTGCGCCAACTGGCATTTCGCCTGCTGCGATTGAATCGTTCCCGTGATTTCTTCCAGTTCACGCTGAACCGTCATTAAGGACGAACTGTTGCGGGCCTTGCCGCCGGTCATCGAACCGCCGCGGTGGATGACGTCGCCGTCCAGCGTTACGATTTTATAACTGAACTTTAATAAATCGGCCAGGTTGTTGCCATGTTCCAGCGTATCGCAGACCAATACGTTCTGCAGTAACGACTGACTGACTAAATCAAACTGCGGATCACAGTGGATGAACTCGCTGGCGACGCCTAAGAAGCCTTCGGTGTTCTGCGCCACGATGCGGTGATCCTGCGCGATCCAGCGGGGTTTTAAGACCCGGATCGGCAGAAACGTCGCGCGCCCGCTCTGGTTCTTTTTCAAAAAGCTGATCGCCTGACGGGCGCTGGCCTCGTCGGTGGTCACGATGTTGTACATCGCGCCGCCTAAGGCAACCGAAATCGCTTCCTCATAGCCTTTTTCCGGTTCCAGCACTTTCGCCACGACGCCTAAGACGCCGGGCAGAAACGCCTGGGAATCCATGACAGCCTTGACGCCGGCTTGTGAATTGAACGGCTGACGGGCCAGGTTTTCCAGCACTTCCCTGCGGTTCTGCAGCCGCCGCAGAATGCCGGCGGCCTCGTCGTTTTTCTGCGAGTTTTCAGCCAGCTCCATCGCGGTCTGCGACAGCTG
>NZ_CFQZWI010000176.1:0-2557 GCF_986127675.1 Holdemania sp.
ATCTCTCCTGTAAGTATAACCGGAAATCCTTATTGGTCGGGATGATGTCGGAGGCCTCCGCTGACCATAAGCGCAGCGTGTTGGTTTCCTTGGTGCCATGACCGACCACCGGCATATCATACGGCACGGCGCGGATGTGTTCCGCGTCGACATGATCGAAAATCAGTTCGCCGTTTTCATCCTTGCGCATTTCGACATGACCCCAGAACTTCACGTCGACCGCGCTCTTCGGTTTGCGGACTTCCCAGACGTTGCCCAGTTTCAGCCACTGATCCGGAACCTCCACCTGATAGCCGTTTTCAATCTTCTGGCGGAATAATCCGTATTGATAGCGGATGCAGTTGCCGTTGCCCGGCAGCTGCAGCGACGCCAGCGAGTCCAGAAAGCAGGCAGCCAGGCGGCCCAGACCGCCGTTGCCAAGACCCGCGTCGGATTCCAGGTCTTCCAGCTCGTTGATGTCGATGTCCAGATCCTGCAAGCCGTCGCGGACAAGTTCATAAATGCCTAAGTTCATTAAATTATTGGTTAAAAGCCGGCCGATCAAGAACTCCATCGAGAAGTAATACATCTGCTTAGCCTGATCCGCAGCGATCTTCTCTTTGGTTTCTTTCCAATGGATGCCCGCAAAATCACGAACCATCCCGCCCAGCACCATAAATCGTTCTGTCGGATGGGACTGTTCGACAGATCGTCCGTAATTTTCCTCGATCCGTTTGGTGAATTCTTCTACGAATTCCTGTTTGTTATTGAACATAAAATTCCTCCCGCGTGTATTTTACCAGTTTTTCCCTAAAACGCAATCGCTTCCTGTTAATAAAAGCGGTTACTTCCTCATTTTTACCTGAATCAGCGTTACTATTCGTTTTTTTCCTTAATCCTGATTCTGGTTTATTCAAATCTTTTCTCAAATTTATATGGCTGCTCCCCGGCTTTAACCCTGTCTTCATGCCGCTGACGATTCCCTCTTTCCGGCAAAGGGAAGCAAAAATAAATGACCATTTTTCAACAAAATCGCCCCTGCAGCGAATTCCCCAATACGTGTGTGCTGCAGGGGCGATGCGTCGTTCCCTATTCGGCTTTCTTTCGGACGGTTGTTTTCTTCTTTTTCGGCGCCGTTTTACCAGCGTCCGCCGGCGTCGATTTTTCCATCTCCGTTTCCGGCTTTGCCGCTTCGCTCCTCTCCGCTTTCTTCGCGGCTTTTTTCTTCGCGCTTTTCTTACAGATTAACAGGATGCCCGCAAACGGCGCGACGCGGATATCCAGCGATTGTTCAAAGTGATGCGCCGGTACGGTTTCCGTCGCCACCGGCTTGAAGTTGCACATATTGCAGCCTTCGTAGATATCCTTTTCGGTATTGATCAGCTCGCTGTAAGTGCCGGCCTGCGGTACGCCGATTCGGAAATGCTCATAGGAAGCCGGCGTCATGTTGAGGACGACGACCATGATATTCTGTTCATCTTCCCGATAATAGCTGTATACGCTCTGATCGCCGTTATCCGCGTCGATCCAGCGGAAATACTGGTAATCATAATCATAGCGGCTCAGCGCCCGGTGATGGGAATAGATCCGGCTGATATCCTGGAAATACCGCGCAAACGCCGCATGGCGGGAATACCCCAGCAGAAACCAATCCATCTCGCGGGCTTCGTCCCATTCGCGGAACATGCCGATCTCATTGCCCATGAAGTTCAGCTTCTTGCCCGGATGAGTGAACTGATAGAGATAGAGGTTTTTGGCCTGCGCGAATTTCTGATCGTAGCTGCCCCACATCTTGTCGACGATCGTATGCTTGCCATGGACGACCTCGTCGTGGCTTAACGGCAGGATAAACCGTTCGGAATAGAAGTAGGCCATTGAGAAGGTCAGCTCGTTGTGATGGTATTTACGGTAGATCGGATCGCGGCCGTAATATTTGAGGGTATCGTTCATCCAGCCCAGATCCCACTTATAATCAAAACCCAGCCCCAGCTCGAGCGTCGATTTGGTAACCTTCGGATAATCCGAGGAATCCTCCGCGATCAACATGACCTCCGGATATTTCTTCGACAAATAATAGTTCTGCCGGCGGATAAACGCAAGCGCGCCTTCGTTGGTGCCGCGGTTCTTGTTTCCGCCCCAGTAAATGATGTTGCTGACGGCGTCGATGCGGATGCCGTCGATGTGATACAGATCGCACCAGAACGACGCGGACGACATCAAGAAACTGCGGACTTCCTCTTTCCACAGGTCGAAATTCATCGTTCCCCATTCGCTGTGCGCATCGTTGACATTCGGATATTCATACAGCGCTTCGCCGTCGAAGTAACGCAGTCCATGACTGTCCTTGACAAAATGCACCGGAACCATGTCGAGGATGACGCCGATGTGCTGGCGGTGGCATTCGTTGATGAATTCCATTAAATCCTTACATTGCCCATAGCGGGAAGTACAGCTGAAATAACCGCTGGCCTGATAGCCCCAGCTGCCGTCAAACGGATGTTCATTCAGCGGCATCAGCTCGATGTGCGTAAAACCATGCTCCTTGACGTAGGGAATCAGCTCCTTCAGATCGGAAGAG
>NZ_CFQZWI010000177.1:0-2498 GCF_986127675.1 Holdemania sp.
TCCGATCTGTATCTGGTCGTGCGGTTTGTCAAGCTGTGCCAGGATCACAATGTGACGATCAAGATGCCGCAGGGCGTTCCGCATTATATTGAAGCAACCTTCGCGGTGCTGATTCCGGCGTTTATTCTGGTCTTCGGCTGTTCGCTGATCGGTCAGGTGCTGGCGGCGACGCCGTATGAATCGATCCATCAGCTCATTTACACGTTTATCCAGACACCGCTGTCCGGTTTGGGCACCAGCTTCTTCGGTTTGTTAGTCACCGAACTGGTCATGACGCTGGCGATGTTCTGCGGCATTCATGGTTCCTCGGTCGTTCCGTTTATGGACGCGCTGGCAACGGCGGCGAACGAACAGAACATGGCGGCGATGGCGGCCGGTTCCGCTTTGCCGAACATCTATACGACCGGCTTGCTGAACTCCATTCAGATGGGCGGGATCGGCGCAACGCTGGGATTGGGCATTCTGTTGTTCTTCCTGGCGAAATCCAAGCGCTACAAGCAGCTCTCGCGGGTTGCGATTGTCCCGCAGATCTTCAATATCGGCGAGCCGTTATTGTTCGGCATCCCGATCATGCTGAACCCACTGCTGTTCATTCCGTACATGCTGGGCGTGATCGCGAATACCTGCATCGCTTACGGATCCGTCGCGATTGGTCTGTGCGCCCGGTTTACCGGCGTCAATCCAAGCTGGACGATGCCGGGAATCCTGCAGGGAATCCTGACCTGTTCAGTTCCGTGGCAGGGCGCGGTCTTGCAGATCGTGATTCTGGCTGTCGATATGCTGATCTGGTATCCATTTGTTAAAATGATCGACAAACAGGCTGTGGAAGAAGAAAACAGCGCTGTTTCTGAAGCTGCGTAAGCAGCTTCTTCACTTTGTTCCAACAAGTTCCGGATGGAGATCCGGACGTTTATCCTCAAAAGGAAGACCCTGATTCTTAATCGAACGGAATCCATTAAGGATTCTGGAAAGAAAACTGGAAAACAAAAAAAGCCGGGAAGAACACAGCCCGGTCTCTTAAAAACAAGGAGGAATTTTATGCTTCAGATCGGATGTCCCAAAGCGAAATTGCTGAAAGAAAAAATCGATCAGCTTGATTTTGAATTGATCCATTTCGAGGTTGTCCGCCTCAGCGGGCTAACGCTTCAGGTCAAGCATACCGCAGCCAGCGACGAGGCCGCAAAGGCAGCGATGAAGAAATACATCAAAACAATTCCAGAGCTGGCCAATCTATATACCAACATCCAGCTGATCGACGCGCAGGGGCGGATTCTGTGAGTCCGCTGCATTTAGGCGATCCTGCGCTCACCCGGAAAATGACGCGGATTTACGGCTGGATTCTGCCCGGCTGTTTCGCGGCGGTGACGCTGCTGCTTTTATTGGCGCAGGCCTGGCTGGCGGCAATTCCGCCGCTGCTGATCGTTCTGATGACGCTGCCGCCGTTAGTCCGGTATCAGCGGCTACGCTCAGGCGGACTTCGATTTCTGATCGGCGCCGGGCTGACGCTGGTGACGTTCTGGCTGTCCGGATTGTACGTTTAAAAAATTTACTGAAAAGAAAGGCAGGGAGAAATGGAATGAAAACCCCTTATCCGCATTTATTCTCACCGCTGCAGATCCGCGGCCTGATGTTGAAAAACCGGATCATCGCTGCGCCGATGGGAATCATCCCCAGTCATAAAATCATCTCGAGCGTCAATTACGGCGGGATGAGCGCGCTTGACCGCTCACTGGGCGGCTGTGCGATGGTGCATACCGGCGGCATGAATCCTCTTGATAAATATGAATTGGATACAACCGTGGAGGATCTCAGCGTCGCCCATCAGAATGGGGCGCGGGCCGCTTACGAGCTGGAATTCTTTTCGCTGCCGGATGAAGAAGGCTTTGTCCGCGGTCCCAGCGCGGGGATCCGGTTTGACGGCGTGAAGATGAAAGCTTTCGATCGGGAACAAATGGATCAGCTGATCGCCGATCAGGTGCGGCGGGTCCGGGGCTGCCTGCGGTTGGGCTACGATGCCTTGACCCTGCATTTTGGTCATGATTCCCTGTGCGGGCAGTTTTTATCGCCGGTGTGGAATCAGCGGACCGATGAGCACGGGGGTTCACTGGAAAATCGGATGCGGTTCCCGCTGGAAGTGCTGCGGGCGATCCGTGCGGCCGCGGGACCGGAGTTTCCGCTGATCCTGCGGATATCGCGCCAGCTCACCGTTCCGGAAAGCTATTCTGAGAATGAGATGGCTGCGTTCTTAAAGGCGGCGGAAGGGCTGGTCGATATGGCCAATATTAGCTGCGGAATGGATGTAGTTCACGCCGGCAATGTCCATGCGGTGCCGACGATTTTTGAACCGCATTGCTACAACGCGGAATTTGCCTGGCGGATCAAGCAGGAAACCTCGCTTCTGATCTGCCTGGTTGGCGCGGTGATGAGTCCGCAGGAAGCGGAAGCTGTGATCGCAGAGGGGATTGGCGACGCCGTAATGTGCGGCCGCAGCCTGATCG
>NZ_CFQZWI010000178.1:0-2436 GCF_986127675.1 Holdemania sp.
AGACGTGTGCTCTTCCGATCTCGCTCAATCACGATTTCGGCAATCCGATCCGCTATTTTCCGCTGGATGGCAACGCCAGCTTTTCTTCCTCGTTTCTGCCGATGAACACGCCGGCGATCTTAAGCATGGTGCTGGGGCTGATCCTGCTTCTGGGATTGGGACGGAAGATCAATTTTAAGGATAATCTGGCGATGTCCGTGTTAATTCTCGGCGTTTTAATCGCGCTGGTCGTCGTTTCGTTTATGATGACGTTTCGGATCGGCAATAAAGTCAATCTGAATCGGAATACTTCCGGAGTCATTGCCGCGTATCTGATCGCTCAGCAGCTGCCGGAAAAGCTGCGGGATAAAGTGGCTTTTGTGCTGACCGACGGCGGCAACGGCACGCATGTCGGAGATTATATGCTGCGCGACGCGCTGCCCAATACGATTAAGGACCGCAATGTGATCATTCTGGACTGCGTCGGCAAAGGCCCGCGCTTGGGTATCGGCTATTTTGAAGCCAGCAAGACCAACGCTGAAAAGCTGGAAGCGATCGTCAAGGCGAAAGATCCGGAAGCGAAGCTGCACACGAGCCTGGTCGATGAGGATCATGTAAAGTATACGTCGTTGTCCTTCTATGAAAAGGGCATGATCGTCTGCCGCGGCAAAAACCTCAACGGCTCGCTGATCGTTGAGAACACCGCGACCAATCATGACGACGAGGTCGAACGGGAAAAAATTGAAGCGCTGGCGGCGGATTTGACGGAGCTGGCCAAACAGATTTCATAACAGGAGCAATCCTGTTTTTTTTTATATTCAAGTTCTAAAACCAAAGGCTGCGGAATAGACTGAAATAATGCTTAACTTTCTTTGGAAAACAAATCATTTTATGAAACATGGGGAGAAAATGTGAAAGTTTGCAAAGAAAAAAAACGGGATTAACCGTTCGAAAAATTAGCGAAATTAATTGCTAATAAAGCTTGTATACAGGGCTTTTTCATGAATTTTAACACGTGTTTAATACAGAAAATGAACCATCAAATTTTGTGAAAATTTCTTTGAATTATGTGAAAAATATGTGTTGAGGGTTTACAAATCCCATTTTCTAGTGTATCATTTAATCATCGAGAAAACGGTTACATCTGGTCTGTGAAATCGCGTAAGAAGCCACGCGGATCTCAGCCCGGCTGAAATGGTTTTCGAGGATCCGGGCAACCGGAAAAAACCAAAGACACAAAAGGTTAGAAAGGGAGGACTATTTATGTCTGGAGGGTTGAGTATTATCCAAATCCTGCTGATCACAGCATGGGCATTTTGGAGCATCGTCGATAGTTTGTCTTGGAACATCGGTTTCAACAACTGTATTCTTGCATGCTTATTCACCGGCGTTGTTGTAGGCGATATGAAATATGGCCTGATCGTTGGTGGTACGTTACAGATGACTCAGTTAGGCGCTGGCACATACGGAGGTGCTTCGATTCCGAACATCACTTCTTCCGGTATGATCGCGACAGCGTTAGGCGCTGCTTCCGGCGCTGACCCGATTGCAATGGCTTCTTCAATCGGTATCGCATTAGCTGCATTATTCACACAGTTGGACATCCTGGCTCGTTTCTCCAACACTGCATTCCAGCACATCGCTGACAAGTATGTTGAAGAAGACAACACAAAGGGTATCGCGCTGATGAACACATTAGGCATCATTCCTTGGGGCCTGTCCCGCGGATTGCCTGTTCTGTTACTGCTGGTTGCTGGCCAGGGCGTCGTTGACACTCTGATCAAGATCATTCCGGCATTCATCATGAACGGCTTCAAGTTCGCTGGTGGATTGCTGCCAGTCGTTGGTTTCGCAATCTTGATGCGTTACCTGCCAGTTCTGAAGAAGCCGCAGTTCATTATCCTGGGCTTCGTATTAGCCGCTTATATCAATATGCCGATTCTGGGTATTGCCTTGATCGGTACAGCCGCAGCTTTGATCACTTATCAGAATGCTACTGCTAAGTTAGCTGCAGGCGCTGCACAGGGAGGCGACGACGATTATGACGAATAGTAAGAAGTTCACTAAGAAGGAATTAAGAAGTCTGAATCTGCGCTGGATCTGGAACTCTCAGATCGGCTGGAACTATGAACGTATGCAGGGCTTGGGCTACCTGACCACTATGCTGCCGGTTATCGACAAGCTGTATGGCGATCGTCCTGAGCTGAAGCAGAAGGCGTTGAGAACACATTCCGTATTCTTCAACACACAGCCTGCAATGGGTGATATCATTGTTGGTATGAATATCGCTATCGAAGAACAGACAGCTGAAACTGGTTCTGGTCTGGACGTCGCCGCTTCGATTAAGACAGCGTTGATGGGACCATTCGCTGGTATCGGTGATACAATCTTCGGTATGATCGCTGGTGCGGTTTTCGGATCTATCGCAGCGACAATGGCTCTGGAAGGCAATGCTTT
>NZ_CFQZWI010000179.1:0-2430 GCF_986127675.1 Holdemania sp.
AACCGTCCGGGCAACGGCTGTGGCTGCGGCAACGATACCGACGATCAGGATGACGATGGCCGTCCGGGCTGCGGCTGCGGCGATCATGACCACGGCAACCGTCCGGGCAACGGCTGCGGCTGTGGCTGCGGCAACGATACCGACGATCAGGATGACGATGGCCGTCCAGGCTGCGGCTGCGGCGATCATGACCATGGCAACCGTCCGGGTGATGGCTGCGGCTGTGGCTGCGGCAATGATACCGATGATCAGGATGACGATGGCCGTCCGGGCTGCGGTAATCATCACCGCTGCCCGGATATGAGCCTGGCAATGGCGTATGTCGCCCGCCAGCGCTGGACTGGAAAACGGGAAATCTACAGCCGCCCGCGCGCCTTGTTAAGAGGAACGCTGTTTGTTGAGCTGGACTTGCCGTTTACGGGAAAGGGAGGCTGTCAGGATGAATAGAAATGAAATGCTGCGGGAGCTGCAGGAACTGGATTTCGCGATTCAGGAAGCGGTCTTATTTCTGGACACCCATCCGCAAAACGAAGTCGCGCTGAGCTATTACCGTTATGTTACCGGCCTGCGCCGCAAAGCGGCGGAGGAATACAATCGCGTCTGCGGTCCGCTGACCAACCGCGACAGCCGCGGACGCCGCTGGGATTGGATCAATAGTCCATGGCCGTGGGAAAGGGAGGGATAAACCATGTGGATCTATGAGAAAAAATTGCAGTATCCTGTGAATATCCGGAAGCCGGACCCGGCGATGGCCAAGCTGATCATCACGCAGCTGGGCGGCCCGGATGGCGAAAAGGGTGCGTCTGATCGGTATCTGAACCAACGCTACGCGATGCCGTATCCGGAAATCCGCGCGTTATTGACGGACATTGGAACGGAAGAAATGGCGCATGAGGAAATGATCGCCACGATGGTTTACCAGCTGCTCAAGGGCTGTTCAGCGCAGCAGATCAAGGCTGCCAATGCGGCGGACTATTACGTCGATCATACTGCCGGCGTTTATCCGCAAGGCGCCAGCGGCATGCCGTACACGACGGCGTATATCCAGTCCAAGGGCGATCCGATTACCGATCTGTCCGAGGATATGGCGGCGGAACAGAAAGCCCGTACAACGTATGAGAACCTGATGCGTTTAGCGAAGGATCCGGAAGTCTATGGACCGCTGGTATTTTTACGCCAGCGCGAGATCGTTCACTTCCAGCGTTTCGGCGAAGCTCTGGAATTCGTCCGCAAGGATCTGGACTGCCGCAACTTCTATCGTTACAATCCAGCTTTTGACCGCTGATCAAAAGCGAAACCGGCGGGATTTTCCCGCCGCTACATCGAATCGAAATAAGCCGGAAAGTTTTTGGCGGGGAAACGCACGGAACCTGAATGTGATTTGCGAACCGGGGCAGGAATGGGAAAACGTGATATTCAGAACAATTTAGGGTTAGGTAAGAACGATCTTCATACCTGTAAAAACGTGGTAATTTAAACGGAAAGCTACTATAATAAAACTAATAAAGAAAAGGTGCAGGAAGATGAAAAAAATAACAAAACTTGGGGTTTTAGCTGCTGCGGCCATGCTTATGATGCAGGGCTGCGCCGCTGAAAAGGAGAATTATGACAAACTGCTCGATCCGAATAAACCGGTTACGCTGGAGATTTGGACTTATTACAACGGTACGCAGAAAGCGGCGTTTGACGAACTGGTTACAGAATTCAACGACACGGTGGGCGCGGAGAAAGGCATTGTTGTTGAAGCGTACAGTCAGGGCAATGTCAACGATCTGATCACCAAGGTTGAGGAAGCGGCGGAGAAGAAAGTCGGCGCCGGTGAAATTCCCGATATTTTCGCGGCTTATGCCGATACCGCGTACAAAGTCGATAAATTGGGACTGGTCGCTTCGATTGACAAGTATATGAGCAAGGAGGAACTGGCGTCCTATCGCGACGAATATTTAAACGAAGGTCAGATCGGCGAGGACGGCAGCCTGAAAATTTTTCCGATCGCCAAGTCGACGGAATTGATGATGTTGAACAAAACGGACTGGGATCGGTTCGCGGAAGCCTGCGGCGTTACGCTGGATGAGCTGAAGACGCTTGAAGGCGTGACGAAGACCGCGCGGACGTACTATGAATGGACCGACAGCCTGACGCCACAGCCGAATGATGGCAAGGCATTCTTCGGCCGGGATGCGATGGCAAATTACATGATCATCGGCAGCCGTCAGCTGGGGCAGGAAATCTTTGCGGTGGAAGGAAATCAGGTGACGCTGAATCTGGACCGCGATGTCTTTAAAAAACTGTGGGATAATTATTATGTGCCATATATCCGGGGTTACTTCACGGCGCAGGGCCGTTTCCGTTCCGACGACGCGAAGACCGGCGATTTGATCGCGCTGGTCGGATCCAGCAGCGGGGCGGCTTATTTCCCGAAGGAAGTGG
>NZ_CFQZWI010000180.1:0-2403 GCF_986127675.1 Holdemania sp.
ACCTTTGCATGGTGGATTCAGAGTCCACAGCCTTACCGCTTGGCTACATCCCAATTTGGCTTGCTCTTATATTCTACGCTTTTTCATAAAAAAGTCAACCAGAATTTTCAAAATTTTATCAGATTTCCTTCCCCAGCGATCACGAAGTTCTCCCTTTTGATCCTTCATTTTATGTGCGTTCCGCTTTGTCGCTTCTTTTCTTATTTTGTTCGGATTCAGATTGAATGATCCCATTGAATGATCGCACGTGCTGTTCCTCATTTTATCTGACTAAGCCTCACTGGCAAAAATCCCTGCTTTACTTTTTGTACGGAAATTCTGGATCAAATCCAAACCGGGATGATGTTTATTCAGAACTGCTGCCAGCGGATTCTGCGTAAGGAATCCTGTTTGGAAATTGAAAAAAGGTTCATTTTTCAGTTTCGTTCCTCCCATAATCCCCGAAGCGTGTCCAACGCAGAAAATTCGACTGAAAAGTGTGCTAAAAAACGCCGTTTTCTGGAAAGATAAAATTGCACTTAGGGTTAACTTAAGGTACAATAAGAAAGGTTTTAGAAAAGGAAGCGTGAAAATGGAAAAAGTTAGAACTAGATTTGCACCCAGCCCAACCGGCTACATGCATATCGGAAATCTTCGCACAGCTCTTTACGAATATCTGGTCGCAAAAAAGGATGACGGAACCTTCATCCTGCGGATTGAAGACACCGACCAGGAACGTCTTGTCGAAGGTGCTGTCGATCTGATTTACACGACATTAAAGGAATGTGGTCTGGACCATGACGAAGGACCGGACGTCGGCGGCGATTATGGCTCGTATGTCCAGTCGGAACGCATGGCTTCCGGTATTTATAAAGAATATGCGGAAAAGCTGATCGAACTGGGCGGCGCGCATTACTGCTTCTGCAGCGAGGACGATATTCATCGTCAGAAGGAAGAAGCCGAAGCCAAAGGCGTCTCCTTCAAGTACAATGATCCCTGCCACAATATGACGCTGGAAGAAGCGCGGCAGCGGATTGCCAATGGCGAGAAATACGTTGTCCGGCAGAACATCCCGCTGACCGGCACCACTTCGTTTGACGATGAAGTTTACGGTCACATCGAAGTTGAAAACAGCATTCTGGATGAAAGCATCCTGTTAAAATCCGACGGATTCCCAACGTACAACTTCGCCAACATCATCGACGATCACATGATGAACATCACCCACGTCGTGCGCGGCAATGAGTATCTGTCGTCGACGCCGAAGTACAATCTGGTCTACCAGGCGTTTGGCTGGAACATCCCGAAATACATCCACCTGCCGCCGGTCATGAAAGATGAGCATCACAAATTAAGCAAGCGCAACGGCGACGCGTCGTTTCAGGATCTGGTAGCCAAAGGCTATCTGCCGGCCGCGATCCTCAACTACATCGCGCTGTTGGGCTGGTCGCCGGAAACGGAACAGGAAATCTACACCCTGGATGAATTGAAAAAAGCGTTCTCCGTCGAGCGCATCAGCAAATCGCCGGCGATCTTCGATATTGAAAAGCTGACGTGGATGAACGGCATGTACATCCGCAATCTGACGCTGGAGCAGTTCCATCAGCTGGCGCTGCCGCATCTGAAGAACGCCGTCAAGGGCGACTTTGACCTCGTAGAGATCAGCAAGATCCTGCAGCCGCGGGTGTCCACGCTCAATGAGATTGACGAAATGGTCGATTTCTTCAACGTTCTGCCGGAATATGACATCGCGATGTACACGCACAAAAAGATGAAGACCAATGCTGAAATTGCTCTGACTTCCCTGAAGCAGGCCCGCGAAGTGCTGGCAGCGCTGCCGCAGTGGAGCGAAGAAGCAATTCACGATTCCCTGATGAATCTGATTCAGGAATTGGGCATTAAGAATGGTCAGATGCTGTGGCCGGTTCGCACGGCCGTCAGCGGCAAGCAGTTCACCCCGGGCGGGGCGATTGAAATTGCTCACATTCTGGGCCAGGCGGAAACACTGCGCCGGATTGACACCGGCATTGCCAAACTGAGCGAACAGGCATAAGCCTTGTTTGTCTCTCCCCTGCCGCATCATAACCAAATCCCATAGTAAAGAAAGGTTGGAATACAATTATGGCTGGATATGTCGTCGTCGGATCCCAATGGGGTGATGAAGGAAAAGGAAAAATCGTTGACGTTTTGGGAGATAAAATGGACATGGTCGTCCGCTTCCAGGGCGGCAACAATGCCGGACACACCGTGGTCGTCGAAGGCGAGAAAACGGTTCTGCACTTACTGCCCTCGGGCGTTCTGCATCAGGACGCGCTGTGCGTCATCGGCCCGGGCGTCGTTGTCGATCCGTTTGTACTGCTGAAAGAGATCGACGAACTGGAGTCCCGCGGCGTAAACACGGAAGATCGGAAGAGCACACGTCTG
>NZ_CFQZWI010000181.1:0-2260 GCF_986127675.1 Holdemania sp.
TTTAACACTTTAAGCTCTGGCACCACGCGCATAGCACGTGGTATCCACTTCGTATAAGAAAAAATCACCAGGGATCCCGGTGATTTATAGATGAATGACTTCCTGCGTCGTTTTAACAATCATCGTAATATCAGCGCCTGTTACATCAAAATCAACGTCTTTCACCGTTAAGCTGATTTCCTTTAACAGTTTCTCTGCTTTTTTCTGCGCGAGTTCATTTAACTGTTTAAACTCAATTTTCATATCTAACACCTCGCTTCTATTTTATCATGAAAGGCCCACTTTGAATATAGCGGAATTCTGACAAGTTTTGTCGAATTCTTAACTTTTTTATTGCATTTTGCGGGTTGTTTATTCTACTAACCGTTTGATAAAGTTGCCCGTGATCTGCAAGCCCTCGTTGACGATGATGAAGGCTTTGGGATCCAGCTGCGTAATCATCCGGCGCAGTTCGTTGACCTCATCCTTCGACACGATGGTGACCAGAACCTCGGTTTCCGTCTGGGTATAGGCGCCTAAGCCCTTCCAATACGTCACCCCGCGCACAAAATCCTTGAGGATCCGATTTTTAATTTCCGGGTTCTTGGTAAAGATCATCAGACTCATCTCGATGTTCTGCAGATGAACCTTATCGAGCACAAATGAATATACCGCCGCATAGATAATGCTGTAAATCGCGATCGGCAGATCAAACAGGAACGCGCACAGACTGTACACCAGCGCGTTGAACAGCAGCTGGATCTTCCCGACGCTGAACGCTTTCCAATGCAGCGCGGCATACACGCCGACGATATCTGTTCCGCCGCCGCTGGCCCCGCTGACCAGCGTCATCCCGATGCCCAATGCCCCGACGATCGCCCCGATGATGAGCGAAGCCAGCACATCGTCCAGAATCGGCACGACTGGAATGGGAATCAGCGAGAAGCAGACAGTCTGGGTGATCAGCGAAAGCAGCGTCCCAAGAAAGAATTTCCGGCTCAGCGAGCGAAAGGCCATAAAGAACAGCGGCACATTGATTAAAAAGTTGATCACGCCCGCGATATCGAAACTGAAACGCATTCCCATCCGGCTGACCAGCACGGACCGGATAATCTGCGACAGTCCGACAATTCCGCCGTTATAGAGATTGACCGGAACGACGAAAAGATTAATCGAAGCCGCAAACAGCGCCGAGCCGAACAGAATCATCGTGTAATCATAAATTTGTGAATGGCGTTTCATGAAATGGTTCCTCCTGGGTTTCCCACGGATCTTCTCTTATTTTATATGAACTGAGGTAATTCTGCCAGCCTATTTTTGAGTTTTCATCTTTCTCTTTTATCTTGTTCATTTCCCGATCAAATTAATCGGGAACCGGCTTGTTTTATGGTATGATAAAGATAAGTAAAGCAGGTGATTTGAATGGACGTCAAAGCGTTATCCTACTACGTCGCCATCGCCGATCAGAAAAGCATCAACAAAGCGGCTGAAATTCTATACATCAGCCAGCCGGTTTTATCCCGAACCGTTCAGGCGTTGGAAGACGAGCTGGGCGTCCAGCTGTTAATCCGCAATAATCATGGGATTGAAATGACTCCGGTCGGCCAGAGCTTGTATTATTATGCCCACAGCATTCTTTCCCAGTTTGAGGAAATCGAACGGTTAAAGAAAACGTACCACGCGGTTGTGGAAACCCGCCTGCAGGTATCAACGGCAATGCTTCTGCTTCAGGATGCGATCGTGCAGGAATACTTCAAGTCAGTCCCCAGCGATCATGCGGTCATCAATATTCAGGAAACGGGCATCGAACAGGCGATCAAGAACGTCAGCGATCAGGGATCCGAGATTGCGATTCTGACGTTGAACTCCGTGCAGCATCGCGTCATGACCAAGGTGATCAAAGTTCAGGGCTTGCAGATGCATTCGATCAAGAAGGATGCGGTTTATGTTCATCTCGCCCAGTCGCATCCATTAGCCAGCCGAAGTACGATTACCACGTCGGAGCTGTTGGACATGACCTATCTGCGGATGCCGCAGGATTTCTACACCCAGCTCAATTACACGTTCAAGGTCGGCGATCAGGAACTGACCAATTTCAAGAAGACCGTGACCGTTAACAATTACCACACGATGATCAATCTGTTGAAGCACAGTGATTCGTTCATGTTCGGCAACTGTTGGCAGGCCGCAGATCTCAAGAAAGGCGGCATCGCTTCTATCCCTGTGGAAATGCTCATGTACGGTAAGGAAGCAAGCAACCGAAAACAAGAGATAGACCGCC
>NZ_CFQZWI010000182.1:0-2230 GCF_986127675.1 Holdemania sp.
GCTTGCCGCGGGTGATCTGCTGATCGTTATAATAGTAATACATCAAGGCCGCCATGACGCCGCAGGAGCCCAATGTCGGCGCAGTGACGACGGTGCCGGCCGAAGCGTTCTGTTCGCTGGCCGCATAGGCATAGGCCGCCAGCTTCATCTTCGTCCGTTCCGCTTCATCCTCGATCGTTCCCGCCTGTAAAAGCATTGCCTTCGCTGCGCGTTCCATCTTCAACCGTCCCGGCAAGACGCCGCTGGCCTGCAGACCTTCCTTTACGGAAGCGAGCATCGCGGTCAGAATCTTATCCAGATACGGCTCCAGTCCGGCTTCCGCCCGCAGCGCGTATTCTGCAAAACCGATCTTTTCTTTGTCGCAGATTTCACGGATCGCCTGCATCGAATTTTCCGGATAGACGTTTTCACCCGTTTCCAGATGCTTTTCTAAAATTTTAATCGAACCGCCGCCGACAGAGAAAACCGTCCATTTTGCCAGCAGCTGATGATCCCGGTTGTAGCCGCGGATATAAAAGCCGTTGGGAAAGCTTTCCTTCCAGTCCTTTAAAAAGAAGATTGTCGTCTTCGCCGGCTCAAAGGTCTTGCGGATGATATAATCTGTCAGATGACCTTTGCCGGTTAACGACAGCGAGCCGTACAGCTCGACTTCGACATGGTGCAGTTGCTCGCCGTATTCCGCCTTATACAGCTGGCAGGCCCGCTGCGGTCCCAGCGTATGCGAACTGCTGGGACCCGGGCCGATTTTATAAAGTTCCTTTAATGAATCCATCGTAACACTCCCTTTATTCTTTCAGCGTATGAAAACACGCGGATTCTGACTGTTTCTCTGGTGATTTCACAGATTTTTTAGTGCGCGGCTTTGATTAAGAACATTTCAAAGCCCAGCCTGCGGTCCAGCGTCCCGCTTTTAAACCGCTGATCAAGCTCGGCTAAATCGTTCAGAATTTCCAATAACCGTTCGGAATTCAGCCGGGCTACGGCTTCATGCGCTTTCTTGACGCGGAAAGGATGAACCTTCAGCTGCTGAGCGATCATCGATTCGCTCATCCGCCGATCGCTGAGCATGCGCACCTGCGCCATCAGGCGAAACTGCGAAGCCAGCAGGGCGACGAGGTAAATCGGATCCTTGTTCAGGGAATCCAGATCGTGCCAAAGATGCATCGCCTGTTTTAAATCATGCGTGATGACGGCGTTGACCAGATGAAATACATCCTCGTCCAACGGCCGGCTGACCAGATGCACGATGTCGTCGCGGCTGATCTTCGTTCCAAACAGCGTCAGCTTGATCAGCTCCTGATGGAAGCTTTCTAAATCAAGCGGCAGCCGCTGCATCAGCTCGTCCATCGCTTCGCGCGACAGGATCAGCTGGTGCGCTGATAGCTGTTGATTGACATACGAACGAAACTCGCGTTCATCAAGCCGCTTCATCGTGAACACCCGGCACGTTTTTACAGCCAGCTTGACCAGCTTCTTGCGCTGATCCAGACTTTCAAACTCACCGCAGAAAATTAAATCGGTGCTCGGGCAACTGTGATTGAGGTAGTCCTCCAGCGCTTTGCCGTCCTTCTCGTTTAACGATCCGCTTGTCGTTAAAAAGACCGGATTGCGCACGACGACGGTTTTCTTTTCCGCAAAGAACGGAATTGTCCAGGCGTCTTCCAGAACTGCACGAAGCTGAAAATCGGCGTTGCCTGTTTCGTAGACCACCGTGTTCATGCCCGTGTTTTCCGGATCGTTCGCTTTCAGCAGCTCGTCCAGTTTTTTCTTCAGCCGATACGTTTCCGACCCGTACAATAAATAGTTCATCGAATCACCTACCCTATTATAGCAAATCCCCGGCGCGCGGTAAAAAGGAAATTACAAATCGGCGTCACGATAATCCGGATATCGCCTTCCTGCTTCGTATCGAACATCCCGATCCGGCAGTCTTCCAGGCGCTGCATGACCTCGGGATGGGGATGTTGGTAGCGGTTATTGCGGCCGCTGGAATTCAGCGCCACAATCGGTCTCAGCGTTTGCAGCCAACGCGCGCAGCTGGATGTGCGGCTGCCGTGATGCCCGAGCTTGACGATATCCGCGCGCAGGCCGGGAATCTGATCCAGAATTTTCTGTTCAATTTCAGCCGGGGCGTCCCCGCTCAGAATCATCGTCAGATCCTGCATCCGCAAAAGCAGCACCAGCGATCAGATCGGAAGAGCGTCGTGTAGGGAAAGAGGGTAGATCTCGG
>NZ_CFQZWI010000183.1:0-2226 GCF_986127675.1 Holdemania sp.
GACGTGTGCTCTTCCGATCTCCTATACCCGCGCGCTGGAACGGGCCGTACAGATCATGAAGGAAGACAACATCGACGAACATTACTCGATTACCATCGCGCACGTCGACGCACCGCAGACCGCCGAGCAGCTGGCCGCCATCCTGCGCCGCACCTTCCCGAAAACCGAAATTCAGATCATCAAGCTCGTCAACGTCGTCGCCGTTCACACCGGACTGAACACGCAGGCGATTCAATATTTCAGAAAGCTGGATTAGCCGTCAATCGCGACGGCTTTTCTGTTGCTTCAGAAAGTGAAGACTGTGTGAACATTTCATGTGAAATCATGTGAAGTCTGTAAACACGTGTTTACAAGATTGCGAAAATCGGTATAATAGTTTGCATGAGGTGATGATGATGGAAGATGCAATCCGCAAGGTCCTCGAAGATTTATTCAATCTGCAGCCGCTGATGCTCAACCGGTCCATGGGAATCGCGCAGAACGAGAATTTCAGCCCTGTTCAATTATATGTTTTATTCACGCTGCAGTGCCGTGAGGAAATGACGCTGGCCGACTGCTGCCGGCAGACATTGATTTCCAAGCAGCAGCTGTCCAAGCTGATCGACGGTTTAGTCACACGCGGGATCGTCGACCGCAAGCCCAACCCCAACAACCGCCGCAGCATTCTGATTTCGATCAGTCCCCAGGGCGGCGAAATCCTGCGCCAGTATAAAGAAAAGCAAATCCGGCATCTGACGCCGTATTTCGCCCAGCTCAGCGCAGACGAACTGGCGACGCTGCACCGCAGCTTTCAGGAGATTACGCAGATCATGCGCAAGCTACATTATAAGGAGAACGATAACCATGCTTGAAAAAATTAAAAACGCGCTGTTTCGCTTTATGAACGGCCGCTACGGCACCGATGCGCTGAACAACTTCCTGTTGTTTGCATCCCTGGCCGTCCTGCTTGTCAACACGCTGACGTTTAAGAGCGTATTCCTCGGCCTGCTGGGCGACGTACTGATCTTCGCCTCCCTGTTCCGCACGCTTTCCCGCAACCTCTGGAAACGCCAGAAAGAAAACATCAAATTTATGGAACTGACCCGGCCGGTCCGCTCCGCCTTCTCACTGATCAAAAAGAACGCCAGTGATAAAGAGCACAAATATTTCAGCTGCCCGCATTGCCATCAAACGGTCCGCGTGCCGCGGGGACACGGGAAGATTGAAATCACCTGTCCGCGCTGCAAGACGACCTTCGAGAGAAAGTCGTAGGGCGCGATGATGGGATCCTTTGTTTATTTTTTCATTCTGTTAATTATTCTGCAGGTGCTCTCGCCGCTGCTTTACGCCTATCCGCTGGTCGGACTGCTGTTATGGGTCGGGATCATCGGCTGGTTTCTGTACCGCAATAAAAAACAGCGCGAAGCTTTCTACAAAGCGCAGCAGCAGCAACAAGATTATTACCAGCAGCAACAGCAGGACGCCGGTTATTCACAAACTCAATCCCGTCCGCACGTCGATGAAAAAGATGTGATCGACGCGGAATATACCGAGCATGAAATCAAATAGCGCAGCCCTTAGGCAAGGAAGGTTGGTCTTCTTGTGGATCAATCCGATTTAAATCCATCGTGAAAAGACAATCCGCTGATCCGGGTTGTTTTTTTCTGCGATCACGGCCTTCGTTTTCCTGTTTCTCATGCGTGTCCCCCCGCGGTTCCTCTTTTGATCTCCGCCGATCCCCTTCCGCCCGGCAGATTTCCACTTATTTTTCACATTGCGCTGGCATAGAGCCCTGGGCAAATTCATACACTTCAAATAGCTAAGGGAGGAAGTTATGGAAACGACAGAAATTTTGAAAAACATCGGTGAAAGAACTGGCGGCGATATATATTTAGGCATTGTCGGACCAGTACGGGTAGGCAAATCCACTTTCATCAAAAAGTTCATGGAGCAGGCCGTCATTCCGTATGTCGAAGACGAATACGAAAAAGGACGGATGATTGATGAACTCCCGCAATCCGGAGAAGGCAAGACGATCATGACGACGGAGCCGAAATTTGTCCCGAACAACGCCGCGACGATCGCTTTCGACGACGGCTTTACGGTCAAGGTCCGGTTAGTTGACTGCGTCGGTTTTGTCATTCCGGAAGCCAAAGGCTACAAAGATGAAAACGGCATGCGGATGGTGCGCACGCCGTGGTATGACGAAGCGATTCCATTTAATGAAGCGGCCAAGACCGGCACGCA
>NZ_CFQZWI010000184.1:0-2175 GCF_986127675.1 Holdemania sp.
TCCGATCTGCCGACCGGACTGGTATTGACGATGACCTGCGCGCCGCTGTGATCGCGGTACGCTTCTTCGTAGGTCAGTGTTTCCGGCGACGGATTGCGCTTGACCTTGACGATCGCCGCTGCGCCTAAATCCTCCAGCACCGCCTGTACGGCCTGCGCCGCCCCGCCGTTGCCTAACAGGATCACTTTCCGGTCCTGAATTTCAATGCCCGCTTGTTCCAGCATGAACCGACAGCCGTAATAGTCGGTATTTTTGCCGATCAGGCGGCCGTGGTCATTGACGATCGTGTTGACGGCCCCGATCCGCCGTGCCCGTTCATCCAGTTCTTCTAAATAAGGAATCACAGCTTTCTTATAGGGGATCGTGACGTTCAGTGCCGCGAAATCCTTGTTTTTCATCCAGGCGTCCAAGTCCTGGGGAGCCACCTCAATCAGCTCGTATGGATAGCCGCCCAGCGTTTCATGAATCCGTTGGGAATAGCTGTGACCCAGATGTTCACCGATCAGTCCTCGCCGCATGGCCGTTCTCCTTTCCACCACAGAATACCGAAGCGTTCAGTCAACAGATCCGCCAGCCCGAAAGCGATCAGACTGTCGACGACGACCCGCGCCCGATGCAGAATCGCCGGATCGTGCCGGCCTTCAATCTGCAGCGTCGTCGGTTCGCCGGTTTTCAGATTTACGCTGGACTGCGGTTTATAGATCGAAGGGGTCGGCTTGACGACCGTGCGGATGCGCAGCGGCATGCCGTTGGTAATCCCGCCGTTAATCCCGCCGTTATGATTGGTCAGAGTCCGGATATGCCCGTTGTCGATCGTGATGCCGTCGTTGGCTTCGCTGCCTCTTTTTGCGGCAAAATCGAAACCATCGCCGAATTCCACGCCCTTCACGGCGCCGATGCTGAACAACAGGTGCGCCAGCCGGCTCTCCACCGAATCAAAGAAAGGTTCGCCCACTCCGGCCGGCATGCCGACAACCGCGCTTTCCAGAATCCCGCCCATCGAATCGCCCTGGGCCTGAGCCTGTTCGATCCGCTGCTGGATCGCTGTCCGCGTTGAATCGCTCAAACATGCCAGATATTGATCCTCTAAGCCTAGTAGCTGCGCCCGCAGCTCTGCTTCCTCGTCCGCAAACGGAGCGTCTGTTAATTCCTGCATCTGCGCGACATGCGTTCCGACCTCAATGCCTTTCGCTTTCAGCATCTGGAGGAAAATTGCGCCCGCTGCCACTAACGGCGCGGTGATCCGGCCGGAGAAATG
Source organism: Holdemania sp. (assembly GCF_986127675.1). Taxonomy (NCBI): domain Bacteria; kingdom Bacillati; phylum Bacillota; class Erysipelotrichia; order Erysipelotrichales; family Erysipelotrichaceae; genus Holdemania; species Holdemania sp. The sequence goes on from NZ_CFQZWI010000184.1 coordinate 1,259, forward strand.
ACCGCCCCCGCGGTAATCCTGATAGCCTAGATATTTAATCTCGGCCGTGTAATCGGCATGCGAAGGGCGCGGAATATACCGTGTTTTCGAATAATCCTTGCTTCGCATATTTTCGTTGCGGATAAGAATGCACAGCGGTGTGCCCGTCGTCCGGCCTTCAAAGACGCCGCTGACGATTTCCGGAACGTCTGCTTCCTGCCGCTGAGTCGATATTTTACCTTTAGGTTTGCGTTTCTCCATCTGCTTGCCCATCCAGACTTCGTCGATGCGGATGCCCGAAGGCAGACCCTGAATCACGACGCCGATCGCTTCACCGTGGCTTTCGCCGAACAGCGACAGCTCGATACACTGTCCAATCGCACTTTTCATCGTTTGATCTCCTTGTTTTTTTCTGGCTTTTTTGTCGTCTTTCCTTGTTCTGCCCTGAACGCAGAACAACTTGTTTTCCTTATATTCTTTTCATTAAAAGAAGTTTTCGATTACAAATATTCTTTGATCTTCTCCGTCGGGATATCTTTTAAATACGCTTCGCCGATCTTCCGCAGCAGTACGATCGTTAACGTTCCGCCGTCGATCTTCTTGTCTTTGGTGATAAAGTCGTAAACCTGTTGGCGGTCGTAGTCGATATCTTCTTTCAGATTCAGCCGCTGATAAATCGGATGCAGCCGGTCGCGGATCGTTTCATCTTTGATCATTTTCATCATGCCCAGCGCAACCGCTTCGCCATGGTACACATCGTGCAGATGGTAATAGCTCTCGATACCGTGTCCGATCGTATGTCCGAAATTCAGGATCCGGCGAACGCCGATTTCCCGTTCGTCAATCTCCACGACCTTCTTTTTCATCATCAGCGACTTGTATAAAATCTTCTCGATGTGCTCCATCGGATCGTCCGTTTCAAACAAAGATCGGAAGAG
>NZ_CFQZWI010000185.1:0-2034 GCF_986127675.1 Holdemania sp.
CTGAGAAGAGACACAATCCTCAGAGAAATGAAGATGAGGGTCTTTTAAATTGAGAACAGATACGATAGAATGAGTAATGGACATAGTGAGATTTCCTTTCTGTAATTTGTGGTGATTTTATTGTAACGGAAATTCTTACCTATGTCTCTTTTTTTATGCTCAAGAAAAAAAGCGTTGGTTTCCACCAACACCAAAATTTATAGAACCTTCTTTTCCTGTTGGAGGATCGTGCTATAATAAATCCGGAATTCATGAAATGGAAAGAGGAGTAAGCGATGAAAGAAGTCAAGACGAACGCGATGCGGCTGTTAGACAAGCAGAAGCTTGCCTATCAGGTGCATACCTATCCGCACCACGATAAGGAAGCGGTCGACGGGGTGAGCGTGGCGGCGATGCTGAACGAGGATCCGGCGCATGTTTTTAAGACGCTGATCACACAGGCGTCAAGCAAAGCCTGTTATGTATTTGTGATTCCGGTGGCGGCGGAGCTGGATTTAAAAAAAGCCGCGAAGGCGGTCAATGAAAAGGCTGTCGAATTGATTCCTGTTAAAAATCTGCTGGGTGTCAGCGGGTATATCCGCGGTGGCTGCAGCCCGATTGGCATGAAAAAGTTGTTTCCAACGGTGATTCACTCATCGGCTTTGGATTATGAAACGATTCTCTTCAGCGGCGGTCAGATCGGCACGCAGATTGAAATGGCGCCGCAGCTCTTAGCTGATTTGATTCATGCACGTTTTGAAGCGATTATCCGCTGATGACTGGCGTTGAAAAGGAGATTAGACAGAGAAAAAATCCTGAGGGCTGCTTTATGAAAGTCAGAATTCAGGATTTTTATTTAGCTTTTAACGGTGAAGCTTGCGGCACGATCAGCGGCAGCTTGTACGGTCCGGTCGTGATCCGCACATGATTGGAGGTAAAGCCCTCGCCGTCCGACTGCATTAAGATCGGCTTGTCGACATGAATCTCAATTTCAGAGGCTCGCAGCATTTTGCATTGCTTCAAATGGGTGTGCTTGCCTTGTTTGTATTTTGGCATCAGCCATAACGTTTCCCATAACGTCAGCGGTTCAATGACGCAGACGTCGAATAAGCCGTCCTGAAGATCCGCCTGCGGCGCGGCGATAAAGCCATTGCCATAGCAGCTGCCGTTCATCACGGCGGCGATGATCGCTTTCTGCCGGATAGTCTCCGTTTTCGTTTTTAACACCAGTTCAAACGGCGCCGGCTTCAGCGCGCACAGGACCGCTGCCAGCCCGTAGACGGAAAACCGCGGGAGCGGGTAATTCTGATATAATTTGATTGCCAGATCGTTGACCCGTGCGTCTAAGCCCAGCGTCGTGCAGTTGTGGAAGCGCCAGTGATGACATTGCCCAAAGTCAACCTCCACCTGTTTGCCCTGAATGGTTTCGTGCAGCATCTGCGCAAAGGGAAGCTTGCGCCGGTCGATCATCCGGTAATAGTCATTCCCTGTGCCGCTGGGCAGGATGCCCATGCGCAATCCCTGCGGCAGACCGTTGAGCACTTCCCAGATCGTACCGTCGCCGCCGACCGCATAGACGATCGTTTCCGGATCCGGCTGGATTTCCGCCGCCAGCTTCTGAGCGTGTCCGGCGTATTCAGTCAGTCGGATTTCGCCGTCCAGATGATTCTGTTCGATTTCTTTTCGAATCGCGGCCGCAGCCCGTTTTCCGTCCCCTTTGCCGGAAGTCGGATTTACGATGAATATATGCTTCATAAATACCCCTATCTAAAAAATACGATAATTCCTGAATTATTTTACCATGGTTATTTCTTCCGGTCATCTCAATTTAATTGAAACTTCAAAATATTATGCTATGATTGAATCAAAGGGTGGGAAATGACATGAAAGAATCAATCCTGTTTGATTTTGCGACCGTGCAGGATTTGGAATCCTGCAAACAAATCGTAGCCCGGAAGCTTCAGGCCAGTCAGGTTGATTGCGATGATCTGGAAGATCTGACCAGAGACATTATGAAGCTTTCTTATTCCATCGGCGGATCCTACGAGATCGGAA
>NZ_CFQZWI010000186.1:0-1959 GCF_986127675.1 Holdemania sp.
CGTGTGCTCTTCCGATCTTCTGAAACAGCTGATCGCCCAGCGCGGCGCTTTGTGCAAGGAAGAAGCCGTGGCGATTATGAAGCAGTTGGTCAGCGCGGTTGCCGAAGCGCACCGCTGCAATATCATTCACCGTGATATCAAGCCGCAGAACGTACTGATCAAAGATGACGGTACGCTCAAGGTCGTCGACTTCGGCATCGCCTTGGCGCAGGATGCGCTGCAGCTGACGCAGTCGGATTCGGTCATGGGGTCGGTTCACTATCTTGCCCCGGAGGTGGCGCGCGGGGAAGCCGCAACGCGCCAGAGCGATATTTATTCCTTAGGCATCGTGTTCTACGAGCTGCTTTCCGGCGAGGTGCCGTTCCATGGCGAACAGGCCGTACAGATCGCGATGAAGCACATGCGCGAGGAAATCCCCTCGATCCGCAAGCTCAATCCGCAGCTGCCCCAGGCCGTTGAAAACGTGATCCTGCGGGCGACCGCGAAAAATAAGAATTTCCGCTATCCCAGCTGCGAGGCCATGCTTCAGGATTTAACGACCTGCCTGTCCCCGCAGCGCGCTGATGAGCCGCGCGTCGTGTTCAAAACACCGAGCGAGGGCAACAAGACGATCGCCATCGACACGGCCCGGCGCAAGGAGAACGGTTCCTCACATCCCTCGGCCAAGCCGAACAAAAAGAAAAAGAAACGGAAGAAGAAAAGCAACGCCTGGGTGGGCCTGCTGATCACCGGGTTAGTCGTTCTGTCAATCGCGGCGGTGGTCTTTATCCTCGCGCTGACCGGCAACTGGGGCGGCAAAAGCCAGCTGGTCGAAGTGCCGCCGTTGATCAACCTGACGGTCGAGCAGGCAGCTTCCACGCTCAGCGACGCCGGGCTGGAGCTGAACCGCGCGGAGATCAGCTACGCGTTAACCGACGACGTGGAGAAAGACCGAATCTATGAAAGCGATCCGGCCGCGGGTACGGCACTGACGGGCGGCAGTCAGGTGAAGATCAAGGTATCGCTGGGCCGCTATGTCGTCGTTGAAAATTACGTCGGAATGAAGATCGGCGAGGCCCGCGAAAAGCTGGAGGGTTCCAATATCCGCATTCAGACAAGCCAGGAAGCCAGCGACAGCGCGCCGGGCACGATCCTGCGACAGGAACTGCTCGATCCACAGACCAAGATCGATCCGCAGAAAACCAATACGATCCGGTTTGTGATCGCCGCGTATCCGACCTTCCAGATTGACTGGTCGATCAAAGGCATGGACGTCTTTGAGGCCCAGTCGCTGTTGGAAAGCCAGGGTGGGGAAGTCATGCTTTCCGTGCTGGATACCAGCGGCATGAGCGAGGAAGAAGCCGCGAATCTGCCGCGGGGCGTCGTGATCAACTGTTCGCCGGGTTTCGGCACGTTGTATGAACAAAATGAAGACAGCTATATTACCTTATATTATTATTAAAGCATCCATCGGAACGATTAGAAAAGGAGCGTTATGATCGGAAGAATAATCAGAATTATTTCCAACCAGTATCTGGTTGCGGACGAGGAAGGCCGCCGCGTGGCATGCGTGGCGATGGGCAAGGTCCGGCGGCAGGACAAACCGCGCGTGGGCGATTGGGTCGAATATACGGATTTCGGCGATCAGACCGGAATCGAGCGGATTCGTCCGCGGATGAACTCCCTGATCCGTCCGCCGGTTGCCAATGTCGATCAGGCGCTGATCGTCATGTCCGCAAAGGATCCGGATTTTTCCTGCACGCTCGTCGACTGGATTCTGTTTCTGATCGTCAACGCTTCGATCAAGCCGGTGCTGTGCATCACCAAGATGGATTTAGTTCAGCCGGACGACCCGGTTCACGGCTGGATTGAGGATTACCGCCAGAGCGGATATGAAGTTGTGCTGAGCGGCCGGGAAGAGCTCGATGAAAACCTGGCCGGGGTGCTGCGGGGCAAGGTGACGGTGCTGACCGGTCAGAG
>NZ_CFQZWI010000187.1:0-1944 GCF_986127675.1 Holdemania sp.
TAATGACGGGCATGGTTTTGCCGGTCATGGCGGACGACGACGAAGACGTTTATTACTTGACGATGTGTTCCGGTTCTGATTTATCCGAAGAACAGAAAAACGAATGCAGGGAATATGCTTCCCGGCGCAACAGTGAACTGGCGCAGCAGCTCAGCGACATCAAGGCCAAACGCCAGGAGATTGAGAAGGATCTGGCGAAGATCGGTCAGGAGATCCGCGGCTATGACGCGCAGATCGCCCAGCTGACAGCGCAGATCAGCGAGCTGGAAAAGCAGATCAGCGAAAAGGAAGCATTGATCGCCCAGCTGGAAATTCAGATCCAGCAGAAGGAAGATGAGATCGCAGCGCTGCGGGAAAAGGTGGAACAGCGCTTAGTTCGTTCCCAGCAGACAATGCACACGAATCAGTTTCTGGATTTCTTAATGGGCGCGGAGGATTTTGCTTCACTCTTGCGCCGGATTCAGGGCGTTAACGATATCATGAATTATGATAAGAAGTCGCTGGAGGAATTAAAAGCGCTGATGGATGCGCTGGAAGCGGATAAAGCGCAGCTGGCCGAGGAAAAAGCGGGACTTGAAACAAGCAAGACGGAAGTTGAAGCGAAGAAAGCGGAGGTCACGCAGCTGCGGGTCGTCGCGAAGATCGCGCAGGAGGCGGCGGAAAAGCAGGCGGCGGATCTGGAAGCGCTGGGCAATCAGATCACGGCCAATTTGTCCGCATTTAAGGGCCTTCTGTCGTCAATCGACTTCAGCGGGATCGACAGCTCAACCGGCTTTACCAAACCTAACGGCGGCTATTTGAACAACGGCACCTGGTATTACAGCAGCGGCGGTGTTCATCTGGGAATGGATATCATGGCCGGGATCGGCACGCCGATCGCCGCGGCCGGCAACGGCGTCATTCTCAACAGCGCCGACGGCTGCGGAAATAATGGCTATCTCGGCAATACCTGCGGCGGCAGCGGCGGAAGCCGGGGCGGCGGGAATCAGGTATATTTGTTAACTAACATCAACGGGACGACCTACGCGGTCAAGTATCTGCACATGAGTCCCGGTTCTCCGATCGCGACCGGTTCTGTGGTAAGTGCCGGTGATCAGATCGGCACGGTTGGGCAGTCCGGCAATGCGAGCGCGCCGCACACGCATATCGAAGTGTTCAAGCTCGGCACGATGTCGATTGAAAGCTATGCCAACAGCTGGAACGGCGATCTGGCCTTCGGGGCCGGCTGGGGTTCTGGCGCGTTAAGCAATACCTGCGATAAGCGCGGCGCACCGTGCCGCGTGAAGCCGGAAACGGCATTCGGCTATTGATGGATAGCGGTTTAGTTTCGGTGCTTCTTGCGCTTAAAAGGAAAAGCCGTTTCCAGCTGCGCTGGATCTGAGAATAAAGCAAGGTGAATGACGATCGGGAGAACCCGTGCCGTTCACCTTTTTAAATGCTTTCAGCTCGCAGGCATGCGCATTATGAGCGTGAAACGAACTGCCACTTGCTTGAAATCGGGTGGCCCGACGTGATATATTTCATGCAATGAAATAACCGGAAACGCATAAAAGCGGGAATTCAGCGATCGAATGTGCGGCAAAGATTGTAAGAAATAACCCAATATTTTCATCATGTCCAAAATTGATTCTATGTTATAATACTAGCGATTGGATGTGAAACGATGCTGGATTTAAAACATGTATCAAAAACATATAAGAACGGAGTCAACGCTCTGTACGACGTCAATCTCAAGATTGATCAGGGCGAATTCGTGTATATCATCGGGCCGACCGGCTCGGGCAAATCGACGCTGATCAAGCTGCTGGACGGCGAGGAAATCCCGACCAAAGGCAAGGTCGAAGTCACCGGAATCAACGTCGGGAAGCTGAAGCATTCCAAAGTGCCGCTGTACCGCCGCAATATCGGCGTCGTGTTTCAGGACTTCCGCTTATTGGAGCGGAA